>JBOGGK010000574.1:0-14555 GCA_050744045.1 Acidimicrobiales bacterium
TGTTTGCGCACGGTCGGCGGCCACCTACGTTTCAGGAGCGAAGACGTGATGTCGCTGCTCGAGGCGAACTCACTTCGGCGCCCACAGAGCGTCTGAGCTGAGCTGAGGGCTCTGGGGCCCGCCCCGCCCGGGCTTGGACGACAGAGGGCCCGCGGTCGGCCGCGGTGTCAGCGGGCGGCCTTGGCCACCTTGCCCGCCCGGATACAAGAAGTGCAGACATTGAGCCGGCGGGCGCTCCCGCCGACGACGGCGCGTACGCGCTGGATGTTGGGGTACCAGCGGCGCTTGTTCCGGCGGTGGGAATGGCTGATGCTCATGCCCACGGATGGGCGCCGGCCGCATAGTTCACAGACCCCTGCCATAAGGTCAACAGGTTAGCAGCCGGGCGGCCGCGGTCAGGCCCACCTAGTACCCTGACCACGCAGGTATGCAACCCGCCGCTGTCCTTTCCCCCCCGGACCTCGTCCGCGTCGTGCGCGTGTACCGGGCCGCCTTGGGCGAGCACCGTGCTGCCCTCAACCGGCTCAACGTGTACCCCGTCCCCGACGGGGACACGGGCACCAACATGAGCCTCACGTTGGACGCGGTCCTGGACGAGGTCGACCGCGCCAGTGCTCCTGACGGCCCCGAGGCCGACTGCGGGCACGGGCTGAGCCTGCCCGTCCTGGCCAACTGCCTCAGTCACGGTTCGCTCATGGGGGCCAGGGGTAACTCCGGGGTCATCCTTTCGCAGATCCTGCGCGGCATGGCCAGCACCTTCGCGGGCGCCTCGGCGGGCTTGGGCGCGCCAGACATCGCCGAGGCCCTCTCCCGGGCCAGTGCCAGCGCCTACGCGGCGGTGAGCAACCCGGTCGAGGGGACCATCCTCACCGTGGTGCGCGCCGGGGCCCGGGCGGCCGAGGCGGCGGCCCGGGAGCCCGCGTCACTGGCCCAGGTACTGGAGAGCGCTCGGGAGGCGGCGGCGGCGGCGCTGGCCGGGACGACCGAGCAGTTGGCGGTGCTGAGGGCGGCCGGCGTCGTGGACGCGGGCGGGGCCGGCCTGCTCCTTCTGTTCGACAGTTTCCTCAATGTGCTCACGGGTCGGGAGATCCCGGCCCCGCCGGCTCCGCCCGCCCCGCCCGGGGACGGCCGCGGTAGGCCCGGTGCCGCCCCCGCGCCCTCCGCTGGCGCGGCTGCCCCCGGTGACATCGCGGACCTCCGCTACGAAGTCATGTTCTTCCTGGAAGCGGCGGACGAGACCGTGCCGGCTTTTCGCGAGGTATGGGCGGGGTGCGGGGCCTCGATCGTCATCGTGGGTGCCGACGGTCTCTACAACTGCCACATCCACACCGACGACGTCGGTGCTGCGATCGAAGCCGCCATCGAGATCGGCAGGCCCCGCCAGATAAGGGTGGTCGACCTTGCCGAGCAGGTCGGGGAGGAGCGCTGGGTGCGGGAGGCGGCCGCTTCGGGCGACCAGCACGAGCCGCCCGCCGGAGCGGTGGCGTGCGCGGTGGTCGCCGTGTGCGCGGGAGACGGGGTGAGGCGCATCTTCCGTTCGTTGGGGGCTCGCCAGATAGTTGCCGGCGGGCAGTCGGCCAACCCCTCGACCGCCGAGATCCTCGAGGCCATTGGCTGCGCGCCCGCCGAAGCGGTGGTGGTCCTGCCCAACAACCCCAACGTCGTCCCCGTCGCCCTGCAAGCCGCCGCCCACGCCGCCAAGAAGGTCAGGGTGGTGCCCACAGCCGGCATCGCCGAGGGCTTTGCCGCCCTCCTTGCTTACGACCCCGAGGCCGATGTGGACACCAACGCCGACAACATGGCGGCGGCCGCCGCCCGGGTGGTGGCAGGCGAGGTGGCCCGGGCTTCGCGCGACGCCCCGAGCGGCGCGGGCCCGGTCAAAGCGGGCGACTGGCTCGGCCTGGACCGCCAGGGCATAAAGGTGGTACGCCCGGCGGCGGCAACGGCGGCGGACGCCGCGATCGCCTTGTTGGACGGGCTCGTCTCGGAAGGTGACGACCACGAAGTAGTGACGGTCATCGAGGGCGAGGGTGCTCGGGCTGCCGACACCCGCCGCATCGTCGAGTGGTTGTCCGAGAACCGGCCCGGGGTCTCGGCCGAGGTGCACCACGGGGGCCAGCCGCTTTACCCTTACCTTTTCAGCGTCGAATGAGGGTGGCGCGTTGAAAGCCCTGGCCGAACTTGTCGGGGTGCCGCTCAGCGCCCTGCGCTCAGCACGCAAGCCGCTGCGGGCCGCCGTCCCCAAGCGCGCCGCTCACGAGCGCGGCACCGCCAAGTCGGTGAAGACGCGGGCCGGAGCGCTGGAGGAGATGGGGATCACCGACCTCCTGGGCCTGGTCACCCACTACCCCCGCCGCTACCTGGACCGCACCGCGCAGGTACCGATCTCCGACATGCGCGAGGGTGACGAGGCCACCGTGCTCGCCGCGGTGCGCCGGGTGCGCCGGCTTCCGGCCCACCGGGGGGCCAAGCCTGTAGTGGCCGTGGACATCTGGGACCGCCGGAGCTACCTGAGCCTCTCATTTTTCAACCAGCCCTGGCGGGCGCAGCAGCTGGCCGAAGGCATGGAGGTGGCGGTCTCGGGGAAGGTGACCACTTTCCGGGGCCGTCCCCGGATGACGAACCCTTCGGTAGAGATCGTCGAGGGTGACTGGCAGGGCCGGGTTGTCCCGATATACCCCCAGTCGGAGAAGGCGGGGATAAGTTCCATGGAAATAGGCGATTGCGTGGCAGAAGCGCTCGGTTTGGTGGGTGAGCTGGAGGACCCGGTGCCGGCCATGGTGTTGAAGCAGTACGAGCTCGTCGGCCGGGACTGGGCCATCCACCAGGTGCACCAACCGGCGTCGGTAGGGGCCAGCCATGCCGCCCGGAGGCGCCTCGGTTTCGACGAGCTGCTCAGGCTGCAACTTGCGCTGGTGATGCGCAAGCGGGCAGTGGAGCGCGAGTCCCAAGGGATCGCCCACCAGATCGCGCCCCCGCTGCTGGAGCGCTTCCGCGCCACGCTCCCCTTTTCACTTACAAGAGCACAGCAAACGGCAATCGCAGAGATCGAGGCGGACATGGCCAAGGCCGTCCCGATGCACCGGTTGCTCCAGGGCGACGTCGGCGCCGGCAAGACCCTCGTGGCCCTGTGGTGCCTGCTCACCGCGGTGGCGGGGGGCTTCCAGGGGGCGCTGATGGCGCCCACCGAAGTCCTCGCCGAACAGCACCGGTTCTCGTTGATGGCGATGCTTTCGGGGCTGGTGCTGGAGGACAGCTCGTCGTTGTGGGGGGAACGGGCGCTAAAGGTGGAACTGCTCACCAACCGCACGTCGGGCCGCGAGCGTTCCCGGCTACTGGCGGCGCTGGCCGATGGCGAGGTGGACCTCGTCGTCGGCACGCACGCGTTGCTGAGCGAAGCGGTGCGCTTCGCCCGCCTCGGCATGGTGGTCATCGACGAACAGCACCGCTTCGGCGTCGAGCAGCGGGCGGCGCTGCGGGAAAAGGCCGACGCCGGCACCGGCCCGGTGCCCGACGTCCTGGTCATGACGGCCACGCCCATACCGAGGACGGCGGCCATGACCGTGTACGGGGACTTGGACACGACCGTGCTCGACGAGCTCCCGCCGGGGCGGACGCCGGTGACGACGCTTTGGGCCCGGGGACCGCTCGAAGTCGAGTCAGCCTGGCAGACCGTGAGGCAGGAGGTGTCCCGAGGGCGCCAGGCCTATGTCGTCTGCCCCCTGGTCGAAGAGTCTGAACGCGTGCAGGCGGCGTCGGCTCGCGAGGAGCTGAGCCGTCTCGCCGAAGGACCGCTCTCAGGCCTCTGCCTCGGCCTCCTCCATGGCCAGTTGGCGGCCAGGGACAAAGAGGAGGCGATGGAGGAGTTCCGGGCCGGGCGGTGCCAGGTCCTAGTGGCGACGACCGTCATCGAGGTCGGGGTTGACGTGCCCAACGCGACCGTGATGGTCATCGAGGACGCCGCCCGTTTCGGGATAGCGCAATTGCACCAGCTGAGGGGACGGGTGGGGCGGGGGGCGGCCCGTTCGTACTGCTACCTGCTCGGCCAGGCCACGACCCCCGAGGGGGCCGAGCGGCTGGCGGCCCTCGAGCGCACGGCCGACGGCTTCGAGCTTGCGGAGGTGGACCTCGACCTGCGGGGCGAGGGCACGATCCTGGGCACCCGGCAAAAAGGGGTGAACGACTTGAAACTTGCCTCGCTGCGGCGCCACCGCAAGTATGTGGTGCTGGCCCGCCAGGTGGCCTTCGAGATCGTGGACGACGACCCCAGCCTGGCCGAGCACCAGGCGTTGGCCCGGGAGCTGCGAGCGCTTGTGGACGACGAGGACCGTGAGTACCTGTTCAAGAGCTGACCGCAGCCCGGCCCGCGCCGGCCGTTCGGTGCCGGGGGCGCAGGCGGCGGCACTGTGCGGGTGATCGGGGGGGAAAAGAGGGGCCGGAGGCTGCTGGCCCCCACCGGCCAGGCCACCCGGCCGACCGCCGACCGGGTCCGCGAGGCCGCATTCTCCATGCTGGAGAGCCAGGGCGTGCTAGCGGGGGCGACCGTGTGGGACTTGTTCGCCGGCAGTGGTGCCCTCGGGATCGAGGCGCTGTCGCGCGGTGCCTCCCAGGCAACCTTCGTCGACGACGCCCGGGGGGCGGTCCGGGCCGCCCGGGCCAACTTGGCGCGGCTCGGGTACGAGGACGAGCGCGCCCGGGTGGTTTGCGCCGACGTTCTCAAGTGGGTGCACGGGCTCGAGGGCGAACCCTGCGCCCCCGCCCCCGGCGCAGGCGGGGTCGACCTGGTGCTGGCCGACCCTCCCTACGCCTGGGGCAGCTGGCCCGCGCTCCTCGACGGGGTGGCGCCGCTGCACCCCCTGGTGCTGGCCGAGACGGGCAAGGAGCTCGAGCTGCCGCCGAAGTGGCGAGCCGTCAAGGTCAAGCGCTACGGGAGTACCCTCGTTAGCCTGGCCCGGCTCTACGATCCCGAGGCCCCGGCAGAGGGGCATCGCCCATGAGCAGCCCGCCCGCGCCGGCCGGGGGCGGCGACGGGACTGGGGCGGGATGAAGACCGCTCTGTTCCCGGGCTCGTTCGACCCGTTCCACAACGGGCACTTGGAGGTGGTGGAGACGGCGAGCCGCCTTTTCGAGCGCATCGTGATCGCTCCCGTGCGCAACCCGCAAAAGGCGCCGGCACTGTTCAGCGTCGAGGAACGCAGCGCGATGATCGTGGCCGCGGTGGCGCACCTGCGCAACGTGGAGGTGAGCAAGCTGGAGGGGCCGGTGCTCGTGGTGGACCTCGCCAGTGCCGTGGGCGCCGATGTCATAGTGAAGGGCCTGCGGGTGTCCTCGGACGCCGAGTCGGAGCTCCAGCAGGCACAGATCAACAAGGCCGTCTCCGGCCTGGAGACCCTGCTCGTGCCCTGCCAGTCGGCCTATTCTTTCATTGCGTCGAGGTGGCTGCGGGACTTTATGAACTACGGTGGTGCAGACCGTGTGGGGGCGCTCGTCCCTGGGCCGGTTTTCGCCGTGATGAAGGAGAAGTTCGCTCTATGAGCACCAGCGGCGCGGCCGGGCCCCCCGTCCACGAGACAGAGGCGCTCCTCCAACGGGTAGCGGGGATGATCGCCAGCGCCCGGGCCTTACCGCTTTCGTCGTCGGTCAAGCTGGACAACAAAGACGAGATCCTGGAACTGCTCCGCGAGGCGAGCGAGCGCCTGCCCGAGGAGCTGCGACGGGCCCGGTGGATGCTGAAGGAGCGGGAAGAGTTCCTGACCGCTACCCAGCGCAAGGCCGACGAGCTCGTGGAGGCGGCCCGCTCCGAGGCGCAAAGGCTCGTGCAAAGGACGGAGATCCTGAAAGAGGCCCAGGCCCAGGCGCGCCGTGCGCTGGAGGAGGCCCGGGAAGAGGCCGGCCACCTCCGCCTGGAGGCCGAGGACTATGCCGACCAGAAATTGGCCCAGTTCGAGATCGTGCTCGAGCGGACGCTGAAGACGGTAGCGTCCGGGCGCCAGAAGCTGTCCGGGGCGCCGGAGGGGGCGCCAGGTGCCGCCGGCCCGGCCACCGGCGAGGTCTTCGTCGAGGGCTCCGCCCCGGGGCCGCGCCAACCCCTCGACAAGCCTGCCGGGCCGGTAGGGGTGACGCCGCCCCCGGCCGCGGGCGCGCGCACCCGGTCCGACGACGCCATCTTCGACCAGGACTCGGTCGGCTGACCCGCTTGGCGCCGGTCCTCCCGGGCCGGTCCGCCCGGTGCCGGGACCGCCCTCCGGGGACCACAATGGGAGCCGTGGCGATTGATCCGTTCGACGTGGCGCTCGGGGACCTGCGCGACCGGAGAGCGCCCCACCAGGTGGTCCGCCGGGGCCGTCTCGCTGAGGCGCTCGAGGCCGACGTGGACTGTAGGGTGCCGGCCGGCGCCGAGGCGGTGGCCGACGTGGTGCTGGACGCCTTCGACGGAGGTGTTGCCGTTTCCGGCCAGGTGTGCTCGTCCTGGGAGGGCGAGTGCCGGCGCTGCCTGGGCAGTACCGGAGGACAATTGGGAGCAGGCGTGAGGGAGGTCTTCCGGCGGGGCGGGGGGCAGGACGAAGGGACCTACCCGATGGGTGAAGACCGCGTCAACCTGCGTGAGATGGTGCTCGACTCGCTGTTCGCCGCCCTGCCCGTGCTCCCGTTGTGCCGGGGGGACTGCCAGGGGATATGCGCCGGGTGCGGCGCCGACCGGAACGTCCTGCCCTGTGACTGCGCCGAGGTGGCGACGGACCAGCGCTGGGCGGTCCTCGACGTGCTGAGGGAGGAGGGCGGAGGCGCGAACGTGTAAACTCGGCCCACTGTGGCTGTACCGAAGAAGAAGACCTCCAAGTCGAAATCCCGCAGCCGGCGGGCCAGCGCCTGGAAGCTGTCGGTGCCGGCGCGCAGCGTCTGCCCGCAGTGCCGCCAAGCCAAGGTCCCCCATACGGTGTGCCCCAACTGCGGTTGGTACAAGGGCCGCCAGGCCGTCGACATAAGCTGATCGACCACTTCAACCTTGCTGCCCGCCGCTTGCCTGCACCCTGGAGTGCCCACGGATGACACCCGCCTCTGACGAGCTCCCGGTGGCGGTTGACGCCATGGGCGGGGACAAGGCGCCGGCCGAGATCATCGCCGGTGCCTGCCAGGCGGCTAAAGATCTCGGCATCCCCGTCCTGCTCATCGGGGACCCCGGCGCCCTCGGCAGCGTGGACGGAATGCCTGGGGTCGAGGTACAGGCCGCCGGCGAGGTGGTCGAGATGGACGAGGACCCGGGGCGGGCGGTGCGGGTGAAACGGGACTCGTCGATGGTGCGCTGCGCCGAGGCGGTGGCCGAGGGGCGCGCCTCAGCCATGGTGAGCGCCGGCAACACGGGGGCGGCGATGGCCAGCGCGGTGGTGCGCATGGGACGGCTGCCCGGAGTTTCCCGGCCGGCGATCGCCACCCCGATACCCGTTCCCGGGTCGACGCCGACGGTGCTGATCGACTCGGGGGCCAACGCAGATTGCACCGCGGCGATGCTGGTCCAGTTCGCTCAGATGGGTTGGGTGCTGGCCACGGAACGCTTCGGCATCAGCGAGCCCCGGGTCGGGCTGCTGTCGATCGGCGAAGAGCCCACCAAGGGCAACCCGCTCGTCAAGGAGGCGCACGCCCTGCTGGAAGCCGGGGCCGCGGGGCCCGAGGTCCGCTTCATCGGCAACGTCGAGGGCCGCGACGTAATGTCGGAGCGGGTCGACGTGGTGGTTACCGACGGCTTCACGGGCAACGTCGTGCTGAAGACTCTGGAGGGGGCCGTCAGGGCGGTGGTGGGCGCGGTGATGTCCTCCCTCAGCGCCAACGACGAGGTGAAGCAGGCGGCTCGAGCGGTCATGCCTGCCCTGGCGCCGCTGGCCACGGAGATGGACCCCGACACTTACGGAGGGGCCGTGCTCCTCGGCGTCAACGGTGTTTGCGTGATCAGCCACGGTTCCTCGGGCGCAAAGGCGGTGCTCAATGCGGTGAAGGTGGCCCATCACGCCGCCGGGGACAAGTTGGTCGCCCGCATCGAGGCCGCTGTCGGTTCAGGCCGGCGACCGGTGGTACCGTGAGCGGCATGCCCGGTGAGACCGGCTCGAGGCACGACAGGTTCGGGCGCCAGCAAGCCCTGGACCTCGTTCGGGCGTCCCTCGCCGAGATCTTGGAGGTAAGCCCGGACAGCATCGCCGAAGGGGCTTCGTTCCGCGACCTCGGCGCTGACTCCCTGGCGCTCATCGAGCTCGTGGAGGCGCTGGAGAAGGACCTGGGGGCCGAGCTTGCCGGCTTCCGCATCGACGATGAGGACCTCGAAGATCTGAAGACGGTGAGGGACGCGGTCGACTACGTCGTGGCCAAATTGGCGAGCGCCGGTTGAGGCCCCAGTGCTGGCGGACCGCCCGCTGACAGCCGGCGAGCCCGCCAAGGCGCGGGCCGCGCTGGCCGAGCAGCTGGGCTGGCAGGTCGGCGAAGAAGCGATCTTCCTCCAAGCGCTGGCGCACCGCTCCTGGTGCGCGGAGCACCCGGGCCAGGAGCCCAACGAACGCCTCGAGTTCCTCGGCGACGCCGTCCTCGGCCTGATCGTCACCGACTACTTGTACCGCAGCTACCCCGACCTTCCCGAGGGAGAACTGGCGAAAGCGAGGGCCGCCGTGGTCAACTCGGTCTCCCTGGCGGCCGCGGCGCGCGAGCTCCAGCTCGGTGACGCGGTCCTGCTCGGCAAGGGCGAGGACGCCTCGGGCGGCAGGCGGAAGCCGTCGATACTGGCCGACACCATGGAGGCGGTGATCGGCGCGGTCTACCTCGATGCCGGGTACGCCACCAGCGAGCGGGTAGTACTGCAATTGTTGACCGAGAGGCTGCAGGAAGCGGCCCGCGGCCCGGGGGAGGAAGACTACAAGACGCGCTTGCAGGAGCTGTCGGCACAGGTTTACGACGAGCTACCCGTTTACCGGATCACTGACACCGGCCCCGACCACGCCAAGGTCTTCCGGGCCGAGGTGCTGGTCGGCGGCCACCCGGCCGGCCGGGGCGAAGGCCGCTCCAAGAAACAGGCGGAACAGATGGCCGCCCGGGACGCTTGGTCCGCCCTCGAAACGGAGCGGGGTGAGCGCGATGAGGAGGGTGAGCGGGGTGAAGGGGAGCCGGGCGGGGCTCGACTGGGGGCGAGCGTGCCCAGCTCACTGACTGGCCCATGAACCGGCGCCGCCGGTGCCGTCGCTGGCGGCGTACCTGAAAGTCCCGTGCCCGAACTGCCAGAGGTCGAGACGGTACGGAGGGGCCTCTCCGAGCTGTACGTGGGACGCGCCCTTCAACGCGTGGTGGTGACCGGGCGGCGCACCGTCCGCCGCCACCCCGCAGCTGCCTTGGCGTCGCTGGAGGGCAGGAAGCTGTTGGGTGTGGGGAGGCACGGCAAGTACCTTTTGCTCCAATGGGGCGAACGCAAACAGCGTAAAGGTAACCCGGGGCCTGGCCCCGGCAGGCCCGGGCTCTTGGTCGTGCACCTGCGCATGAGCGGGCAGTTGCTGGCTGCGCAGGCGGGTGCCCCCAAACCGGCCCATACTCACGCCGTGCTTTGCTTTTCGGAGGGCCGGGACGTTTACTTCGTCGACCCCCGCACCTTCGGCGAGCTCTTCATCGCTTGCCCTGCCCTCCCTGTCCCCACGGCGGCGGGGCTTGGCCGCCCCCTCCCCTCCGACCTCCTCCCCTCCGAACTGCACCACCTCGGGCCGGACGCCCTCCGAGCCGAGGCGAGGTACCTGCGCCAGGCGCTGGCCGGTAAGCGGGCCCCGCTCAAGTCCGTGTTGGTAGACCAGCGGGTGCTGGCTGGGGTCGGGAACATCTATGCAGACGAGATCTGCTTTTCCGCCAAGCTTCGCCCGGACCGCGCCGGCGGGACGCTGCGCCCCCGGGAACTGGCGCGGTTGGCGGCGTCCACCCGTTCGGTGCTGGAGGCGGCTATTGCGGCGAGAGGTTCTACTCTGGTCGACCAGCGCTACCGCGACCTCATGGGAAATGGTGGCCTCTACCAGCTCCAGCACAAGGTGTACGGGCGGGCCGGGCAGGCGTGCCTGTCGTGCGGGGCCGAGGTCCAGCGCCTCACCCTCGGTGCCAAGAAGGCGTACTTTTGCCCCCGCTGCCAGCGCTAGCCCGCAGCTAGGCCGCCCTCAGCACTCCGGCCGCTGCGGTGCGTGCGCACGAGGCGCTGAGAAGGCTCCAAGCCGCCGTTGGCCTGCTAAGTTCTGGCCGGGAGCAGGCGCCACCCGGAGAGGCCCCAAAAGGACGGCCGCATATGCTGGTCGACATCGTCGTGTTCGAAGGAGCTGACGAGCTCGATGTCATCGCGCCCTTGGAGGTGTTCCGCCGGGCTCAGGCGTTGGGCGCAGACATCAGGGCGCGCCTGTGCGGTCAGGGGGAGCCCAGCGCGGTGAGGGGCGCCTTCGGCGTCCGCCTGGAACCGGACGCTACGTTCGTGCCCGGCGAAGCCGAAGTCGTGCTCGTCCCGGGGGGCGGTTGGGTAGCCCGGGCAGAAGCGGGTACTTGGGCGGAGGCGAACCGCGGGGAGTGGCCCCGCCTGCTGGCCGAGGCGGCTGGCACCGGGTCGGTGATGGCTGGGGTGTGCACCGGCGTGCTGCTGCTGGCCCAGGCCGGGGTCGTCGGGTCCCGACGGGCGGCGACCCACCACGATGCTCGCCAGGACCTGGCGGACATGGGGGTCACGGTCGTGCCCCACCGGGTGGTCGACGACGGTGACCTGGTTACCAGTGGGGGGGTCACGAGCGGGATCGACCTGGCGCTCTGGCTCTTGTGCAGGTACTTCGGTGAGAGCCTGGCCAGCGTGGTGGCCGACGGGCTCGAGTACAGCTGGACCTGGCCTGTGCGGGCCGAGAGCCAGGTCTGAACAGCCCCAGCACTGCCGCGGCCCTGGTGACGGCTACGGTCCCCCTTTCTCCTCGCCATGCCCGCTAACTTTGGCGGAGCGTGTTCTTAAAGTCCCTCACCCTGAAGGGCTTCAAGTCCTTTGCGGAGACGTCCACCCTGGAGTTCGAGCCCGGGGTCACGGTCGTCGTCGGGCCCAACGGCTCGGGGAAGTCCAACATCGTCGACGCGGTGGCCTGGGTCCTCGGTGCCCAGGGGCCGCGCAGCCTGCGGTCGGCCAAGATGGAGGACGTCATCTTCGCCGGCGCCTCCCGGCGGCCCACCCTGGGGCGGGCTGAGGTTTCCCTGACCATAGACAACTCTGCCGGCCTGCTGCCGATCGACTTCTCGGAGGTACGCATCACCCGGGCCCTCTGGCGCAGCGGCGAATCGGAGTACTCGATAAACGGCGCCCCCTGCCGGTTGCTCGACGTCCAGGAGCTCGTCTCCGACACCGGCGTGGGGCGCCAGCAGCACACGATCATCTCCCAGCTGCAGCTCGACGCCATCTTGTCCGCCAGGCCGGAGGAACGGCGGGCGGTCATCGAGGAGGCGGCGGGCATCTCCAAGCACCGCCGGCGCAAGGAAAAGGCCGAGCGGCGGCTGGAGGCGACCGAGAGCGCCTCGTTGCGGGCGCATGACCTCGTGAAAGAGGTGCGCCGGCAGCTCCGCCCCCTCGAGCGCCAGGCCGAGGCGGCCCGCCGTCATGGCGATGTGGCGGCCGAGCTCGTCTGCTTGCGCCGCTACCTGTACGGCCGGGAGGTCAGCGCGCTGGTATCGCGCCTTGGCAGCGAGGTAGCGGCCAAGGCGGACCTGGCCCGGGCCGGAGCCGGGGCGCTGGAGGTGCTGGCGCGTCTCGACGCCTCGGTGCTGGCCGCCGAGGCGTCCCTGGACGCCTCTCGCCGGCGAGCGGGTGTGACCGACCTGGCCGAGCTCGTCTCTTCGGCCGAGGCCTTGCGCGCCCGGGCAGCCGGCACCCTCGCCCTCTTGGAGGAGCGGGCGCGCGGTGTCGGGCGGGAACGGGCGGCGACCGTGGACGGCGACGTCATAGCCAGCCTCGAAGCAGAGGCGGCATCGCTGTCGGGCCAGCTCCTCGGCACCGAGCGCGAGGCTGGGGAGCTCCTGCCGCTCGAGGCAGAGGTATCCGAGGCCGAAGAGACCCTGGCCCGGGAGACAGCCGGGCTGGAAGCCACCTTTGCCGCTCGGCCGGAGCCATGGGCGGGAGCGGCGGCGCAGGCCCCGGCGGCGCAGGCTCCAGCGGCGGAGCGGGCCGGAGAGGTGAGAGCCGAGCTGTCGGCCTTGCACCGCGCCGAAGGGCAGCTGGCGAGCGAACTGGGCCGCCTCGAGGACCGCGCCGGCGCAATAGAGGCCCGCCGGTCGAGGCTGCAAACCGGAGCGGGTGAGGCCGTTTCGTTGCTGGAAAGTTGTGAGGCCCAAGCCGGCGCTCTGGCCCAGTTGGCCGAGGTGCAGGTAGGGCGCCTGGTCGAGGCCGAGTCGGCCTTGGCCGCGGCGGAACAGGCTCGGCGTGCGGCGGATGCGGCCCGGCACCGTTGGTCTGCCCGGGTGGAGGCCCTGTCGCAGGCCCTGGACGAGGCCCGGGCCCGGGCCGGGGCGCGCCGCCTGGCCGGCATCGGGGGCATGGTGGGCGCCCTGGTCGAGCTGGTCGAGGTGGAGGAAGGTTTCGAGGGCGCCTTCGAGGCGGCGGCCGGGGAGGTCCTATCAGCGGTCCTGATGGAGGGCGAAGAGCCGGCCCGGCGAGGCCTCGCCCACCTCGCAGCCCACAATATGTCGGGGGCGGTGATCGCCCTGGGCGGGACCGGCGGGGCTGCCGTGGGCAGGGCCAGCACGGCTGTCCCGGGAGACGCCTCGGTGCCCCCTCTATATGTGCCTTTGCCGCCAGGGGCGCAGTGGCTGCGGGGGCGGGTGCGTGCGAGGGACGAGGCGGTGACGGGACTACTGGACAAGCTGCTGGCTGCGGCGGTCACCGTCGAAGGCGGCTGGCCGGCGGCGGTGGACCTCGCTCTCGCTCGTCCCGAACTAGTGGTGGTGACGCGGTCGGGCGACCGCTGTGCCGGCGGGATCTGGAGGACGGGTTCGGGCGGCACAGGCGCCACCGGCGCCGCCTTGGAGGAGGCTCGGGCGGCGGTCGGGGGGGCGTCGGCGACGGCGGAAGCGGCGGAAGATGACGAGCAGGGAGCTAGGGCAGCGTTGGAGGAGGCACGCTCTGCGGCTGCCGAGGCCCGTCGCCAGGCCGCCGACAACGCAGCGGTCCTGCGACGAGCGGCGGAGGGGCTCGAGCGGGCCGACGCTGACCTGCAGGGGGCGTCGGCCGAGATGGACGCTGTGGCTCGCCAGCGAGAGGAGCTACGGGGGCGCCGGGGCGCCGACGCCGCCCGGGTGGACGAGCTCCAAGCCGCCCTCCCCGGGCTGGAGGCGGCTGCCGACGAAGAGGGCCGGAGGGCGGCGGCCGAGCGGGCCGCCCGCACCAGGCTGGCGGAACGCTCCGGGGCGGTTGCCACACTGCGCCGTGAGCTCGAGGTGAGGGCGACCGGCATCGAACAGCGGCGGGCCCTGCTCGGCCGGCGCTTGGCCGAGGTCGAAAAGCGCCTGGAGGGCAACCGGGCGGAGAGAGAAAGGGCGGCCGTTCGCCGGGCCCAGCTGGAGGTGGTGGCGGGCGCCCTGGACCGCATGGCAACTTTTGTCCAGGGGCGTCTGGTCGATGCTGGAGGCGCTCTTGCGCGGCTGAGGGAGCGACGCCGGGCCCAGGCAGACGAGCTGCGGCTCACCACCGACCACCTGGAGGACCTGCGACGCCAGCGCACCCGGGCCGAGCGGGAGCTTTCGGGCCTGCGCGATCAGCTGTCCCGAGCCGAGGTGGGCGAGGCCCAGCTCAGGGCGCGGGTGGAGACGATCACGGAGGCGGTACGGCGCGACCTCGACTGCGAGCCAGAGGCCCTTCAGGGAGCGGAGTGCCCGGAGCTGCCTCCCGGCACCAGCGCTCCCAACCGCGCCCGGGAGCTGGAGCGAGAACTGCGGCTCATGGGCCCGGTTAACCCCCTCGCCCTGGAGGAGTACGCGGCCCTGCGGGAGCGCCACGAGTTCCTCGAGGGCCAGCTCCACGACGTCACCGCGGCGCGGCGGGAGCTGGCCAAGGTGATCAAAGCGGTGGACGCCGAGATAATCACGGTCTTCAAAGCGGCGTATGACGACGTGGCGGAAAATTTCGCCGCGCTCGCGGCCACCTTGTTCCCGGGCGGTCACGGGGCTTTGTCCCTGAGCGACCCTTCCAACGTCCTGGGCTCAGGCGTGGAGCTCGAGCTGAAGCCCGCGGGCAAGAACGTCCGCCGGCTGTCTTTGCTGTCCGGCGGCGAGCGCAGCCTCGTCGCCCTGGCGTTCCTGTTCGCGGTGTTCCGCAGCCGGCCCTCGCCGTTCTACATGATGGACGAGGTGGAGTCGGCGCTCGACGACGTCAACCTGCACCGCTTTTTGGGCCTCGTCAACGAGTTCCGCGAGGAAGCGCAATTGCTGATCGTCAGCCACCAAAAGCGCACCATGGAGGCGGCTGATTGCCTGTACGGGGTGAGCATGCCGCCGGGAGGCTCGTCGCTGGTCGTGAGCGAGAAGGTCGACCGCCCTCACGA
>JBOGGK010000575.1:0-7637 GCA_050744045.1 Acidimicrobiales bacterium
CGTGAGCTGTTGGGACGCTTCGACCTTAGCGACGCCGCCGGCCGGCCGGCCAAGACCTATTCAGGCGGCATGCTGCGCCGCCTCGACCTCGCGGCCAGCCTGATCGGGCGCCCTCGGGTGCTGTTCCTGGACGAGCCCACCACCGGGCTGGACCCCCGCAGCCGCTTGGGGATGTGGGCCATAATCCGCGAGCTCGTGGCCCTCGGGACCACCTTGTTGTTGACTACCCAGTACCTCGACGAGGCTGACGAGCTCGCCGACCACATCGTCGTTGTCGACCACGGCCTCGTCATAGCTTCAGGGACTTCGGAGACATTGAAGGACCGTATCGGCGGCGACGTCGTCGAGTTCTCGGTGACAGAGCGCCCCGAGCTGCAACAGGCTCTGGACGCCGTAACCGGGTTGGGCGAAGACCGGCCGCTGGTGGACAGCGACGCCGGCCGGGTACAGGTCCGGGCCGGGGGCCGGGGCTCCCAGATTTTGGTGGAGGCGGTGCGCGCTTTGGACGCCGCCGGCGTCGTGACCACCGGGATGGCCCTGCGCCGGCCCTCGCTCGATGACGTCTTTATGTCACTCACCGGCCACGCGGCCGAAGATGGCGATGGCGCAACCGCGGGGGACGGGGCGGGGGGTCGAAGTGGCAAGCGGCGCCGGGGCGGCGGCCGTGGCAGTGGGGCCGGCAAGTGATGATGCCGGAACGACTAGGAGGGACAGCCGATGGCGAGCGGTGAGGTGACGACGGGCGGCCACCAAGGGGTGGGCGCAGGCGGGCTCCCGGGGGGCGAAGGACAGCTCCCCCCGGGCGAAGGACAGTTCCCCGCGGGCGAAGGGCGGCTCTCGGCGGGCGAAGGGCTGGTCCCCGCGGGTGTCCCAACCGCCCAACCGGGCCCGCTATCGCCCTCGCTCGGCCAGCGCGCTCGTTGGGCGCTGGAGGACTCGGCTGTGATAACGAAGCGCAACTTGATCGTCTGGTGGCGCCAGCCCGCGTTCATCGTCTTCACCGTCGTACAGCCGGTCATGTTCACCCTGTTGTTCCGCTATGTCTTCGGCGGGGCCATCAACGTCAACCTCCCGGGCGGGTACGTCGACTACCTGATCCCCGGTGTCATCGCCCAGACGGCCGGTTTTGCCTCCTTCAGCACCGCCATCGGGCTGGCTCGGGAAGTCCAGCGGGGCGGGATCGACCGGGTGCGCAGCATGCCGTCGGCGCGTTCCGCGTTCCTGGCCGGGCGGCTCTCGGCCGACGTCCTACGCTTGATGCTGACCGTACTGGTGATGGTCGGGGTCGGCTATGGCGTCGGCTTCCACTTCAGCGGCGGCGCCGGCTACGCGGTGGCCATGGTGGCCCTGGCCGCCTACCTGGGCTTGGCCGTGTGCTGCGTATCCGCCCTCATCGGCCTGGCCGTGAAGGACGAAGAATCCGTGCAGGCCTTCGGGCTCATATGGGTGTTCCCGCTCACCTTCGTGTCGTCCGCGTTCGTGCAGGTGCAGACCATGCCCTCGTGGCTGCAGGCCTTCGCCCGCAACCAACCGTTCAGCCAAGTGATCGACGCCTTGCGCATCCTCGCCCTCGGCCCGGGCGTGCAGCCCGCCACCGGCGAGACCCTGGGATCCGCGCTGTGGCAGAGCCTTGCCTGGACGACGGGGGCGATATTGATCTTCGTCCCTCTGGCGACGCGCGCCTATAAGCGCGCTTGAGCCGGCGCCGTGGCACCGCCTGCCCCTGACGTTGCCCGCTCCCTCAGGCGGGCTGCCGCCAGCCTGCCCAACCACGAGGACAGGCCCCAGCAGCTGGCTATGGCCCAAGCGGTGGCCAAGGCCATAAAAAAGCAACGCCACCTGGTCGTGCAGGCGGGAACCGGCACCGGCAAGAGCCTCGCCTACCTGGTACCGGCACTGGCGCTGGGTGCCCGCGTCGTCGTCTCGACTGCCACCAAGGCGCTCCAGGACCAACTGGCGCAGCGGGACTTGCCGAGGCTCGAGCGTTCCCTCGGTGCCCGCTTCGAGTTCGCCGTGCTAAAGGGCCGCTCCAATTACATATGCCGCCAGCGGGTCAACGAGATCTCCGAGGGTGGCCAGCAGCTTGTGTTGGGCGACGGGGAGGGCCGCGCTTCGGCGGGCCTGGGGCCGTTGGGCCGGGAAGTGCGCCGGTTGGTGGAATGGGCCAACGCCAAGGGGCCGGGCCCTGCCGGGAAGCCCGTGAGCGGGGACCGGGCCGAGCTTTCCTTCGAACCGAGCGAGGCGGCGTGGGCGCAGGTGAGCACGGGCTGGCGGGAATGCCCGGGGGCGTCAGAGTGCCCTGCGGGCAAGGACTGCTTTGCCGAGGGCGCCCGGCGGAGGGCCGCCGACGCCGACGTCATCGTCGTGAACACCCACCTTTACGCCACCTCCCTTGCCGTCAAGGACATGGAGCTCCTGCCTGCCCACGACCTCGTAGTCTTCGACGAGGCCCACGATCTCGAGGACATCGCCTCGGCCGCTTTGGGTTTCGACATCGGCCAGGGCCGGTTGGTGGCGCTGGCCCGGCTGGCAAGAGGCGCAGTGACCGGTACGTCGGCGACCGCCGCGGTAGAGGAGTCGGCCGTTCTCTTAGGCGTGGCGCTCCGGCCCTTCCGCGACCGCTCACTTCCCCGCCCGCTCGGCGAAGACCTCGTCCGCCCCCTCAACTTGGTCAGGGAGCGGGCCAGCCACTTGCTCGAAGAACTGAGGAAGGGCGGCCATGGCGCCGGCCCGGGCCCCGGGGGGGAGGGGGCGCCGGCGGCGGCAGCCACCACGGTCCGCCAACGGGCGCAGAAGGCGGCTTCCCACCTAGTCGAAGACGTCAACGCGGTGCTCGAGCTGGCCGAGGGCCAGGTGGCATGGGTGGAAGGCCCCGAGCACGCACCCCTGTTGCGGGTGGCGCCCATCGACGTCGGTGCCGTCTTAGCCGAACGGCTCTGGCAGGGCGAGGGAGCGCCCACCGCCATCCTGACGAGCGCCACCATCCCTCTGCGGCTGGGGGACAGGCTCGGCCTCGCCGGCGGCTCCTATGACGAGCTGGACGTCGGGAGCCCGTTCGCTTATGCAGAACAGGCGTTGTTGTACTGCCCCGTTCACCTTCCCGACCCTCGCTCGCCCGGTTACGAACGGGCGATGCACGAAGAGCTGCTCGCCCTCATCGAAGCGGCGGAGGGCCGGGCACTGGCGCTGTTCACCAGCTGGCGGGCGATGAACGCTGCCGCCGAGGTGGCGCGCCGGCGGGTCCCCTGGACCGTCCTCACCCAGTTGGACTTGCCAAAGCCGAAACTGGTCGCCCAGTTCAGCGCGGACGAGCACTCGTGCCTGTTTGCCACCATGGGCTTTTGGCAGGGCGTGGACGTCCCCGGTCCGTCGCTGTCGCTCGTCACGATCGACCGGATCCCCTTCCCGCGCCCTGACGACCCTTTGCTCACGGCTCGCCGGGCGGCTCTCGGGACGAGGGCCTTCGAGTTGGTCGACGTGCCGCGAGCGGCGACCATGCTCGCTCAGGGGGCGGGGAGGCTCGTGCGCTCGAAAGAAGACCGTGGGGTCGTTGCCGTGCTGGACTGCCGGCTGGGCAAGGCCAGGTACCGCTGGGAACTGGTCAACGCCCTACCACCGATGCGCCGCACCCGGTCTCGGGCAGAAGTGGAGGCATTTCTCGCCTCGTTGCGGGTGCCGGCGCCGTCGTCGCCGTCATCGTCACCGTCACCGTCACCGTCACCGCCATCGGCGTCGTCACCGCCATCGGCGTCGTCATCGCCGTCGCCGTCGTCATCGCCGTCGTCATCGCCGTCGCGAACCGGAGCGGTGCCGGCTGGGACAGGGGGCCGGCGGTCGGGCAGGGGCCGGCGGGTGCTGGGGGACCGCCGGCGCAATGGCGGCTGAACGGTTGACCGGTCCCGCTGGCACGCTCCCACGGGTGCTTGCCGGTCACAGGCGCGGGATTGACTTGGTCCTGTGGACGCAGAAGCCCGGGCAGCACTGAACCAGCTGGCTTGCGAGCAACGGGGTGTTTTCTCCGTTGCCCAGGCCAAGCGGATCGGCGTGAGCAACGCCCAGTTGACAAGGGCTCAATTGAGGGGCGAGCTCCGCAGGTTGAGGCGAGGCGTCTACGCCATGGCCGGCCCGGCCTCGGCCTGGGACGAGCTGATGGCAGCCGTCGTACTCGCGGGTGAGGGAGCGGTGCTGTCTCATTCGAGCGCTGCCGCCGTGCACCGTTTCGAGTACGGCTTGGAGCGCGTGGGCGCGGCTGTGGTGGAGCTCACATTCGTGACCGGGCGCCGTTCCCGCCTGCCCGGAGCGCTCGTCCACCACGTCCAGGACCTGGCGAGCGAGGACATTGTGACGAAGCGGTGCGTCCTGGTGACGTCGCGCTGTCGGACGCTCGTCGACCTCGCCGGCCGGTTGGGGCCGGCGCTGACCGAAAAGACCCTGGACGAGGGGATCATCCAGAGGCGCTGGACAGCCCGGGAAGTGCAGGACTGCCTCCGCCGGGCGCGGCCCAACGTGCCAGGTAGAGGTGGTCTCGAGCAACTGCTGGCTTTGCGCCTCGAAGGGCCGACCGCCGACAGCGCGCTCGAGGCGCGGGCATACGGGGCACTGGTGCCGTTCATGCCCTATTCCGCCCACTTCCGCGTAACCATAGGAGGGTGTGATTACGTCCTCGATGCGGCTTGGCCCGAGTACAGGGTGTGCGCGGAGATCGTGGGCCGTTCCCACCGCCTCGCCTCGCGTTCGGCTTTCGACCGCGAGCGGCGCAAGCTCAATGCTCTTGCTGGCGCCGGCTGGCGGGTCGCTCACCTGACCCATACGATGTCCAGCGCGGAGATGGTGGCTGCCGTGGAGACATTGCTGCCTGGCCGTCTCGCCCGCTTGGCCGAGCTGCCGGCTCGGGTCCCGGTGAGCCGTGCCGCACCTTGGGCGCGAGCTGCGCTCCCGGGCCGTTAGCCCGAAGTTCCTGCTAAGTGAATGGGTTAGCGCTAGCGGGCCCAGCTGAGCCGAAGTGACCTGAAGGTCCCACCGCCGCCGGTGCTCGAGCGGGTCGTTGCGGGGCGCCCTTGCCCGGCGGGCATTCGCGGCGGGCCTTCGCGGGGCCGCGGTGTCGCGGCACGCCTTCCATGGCCGCTGATGGCTACCGCCCCCGCCGCCGGCCATCCATAGCCGTCGGCGGGGTTGGTAACGGGGTTGGCGGGCAAGGCGATCCGCCAATGGTGCGGGCGCGCATTGCCAGGGCCGAGCTCGAGGACCGATCTGCCCCGCTCCGCGATGCCACGGCTGTGCCCAGCGTTGGCGGTGTTAGTGGTCGGACCCGTCGGCGTTCATAACGGCAGAAAACACCGGCTTTCGGGAGGGGGTTAACGCGCACTTGTTTACGTTTTCGGGTGGGGGCGGGGGAGCTTTTGTAAAGGTACGCGCGTATAGCGTCAACAACGGCAGAAAGCTGTGCGTCACGAACGCTGAAGGAGGAGCCATGTAGGGAGCACCTTTAGAAGCGGTGCTGTACAAGAGATGGAGGTTTGGCCCTCCGGCGTCGGCCTACGGGGGCAGGCGCCAAACCACCCTGTGCTGCGTTGGCTGAAGACCGTCGTGGTGAGCGACAGGGAAAAGGCGTGCTCGACACGTCAGGTGGGGACCGGGAAGACGTTCCAGAGCGCCCGTGAGGGCGTCGCCGTGGAGGCGTCGTAATGCATAGTTGGCATCGGAACCGAGGGGCCTGGTTTTTCCCTCGGGACAAAGCCTGGCAGGTGCCCGTGTACGGGCCAGGCGGTGCCCGGCGTAGAGGCGGCGTGAGCCCGGCCTGCTGCTCTTGTGCGGAACGTGAGAAGGCGAGCGGCGACACCCGCCGGGACGTGCATATGGGCCGACAGGCCCCCGGCCCGAGGAGAGGGAGCGTGCCGAGGCAGCAACCGCAGGCACTGAGTACCGTTGCGCCGCCCGCCGGCGGACCGGCCCGTAGTAGCGACGAACCCCCTGCTCGCTGGGGTGGGGGGGGAGCCAAGGGGCCGGCTCACCTGACTGTCCGAGCTGTTCAACTGGGCCGTGCCCAGGAGGAGGCAACATGGGCAAGCAAACCTCGCAAGCCAAGCCGTACGACATCCCCAAAACAGCCGTGTGGGAGGCGTACAGGCAGGTCAAGGCCAACAAGGGTGCTCCGGGAGTGGACGAGCAGACCTTGAGCGAGTTCGAGTCCAGGTTGAAAGACAACCTTTACAAGATCTGGAACCGGATGAGCTCTGGGAGCTACTTCCCGCCCCCGGTCAGGGCAGTGGAGATACCCAAAGCGCACGGTGGCACCAGGTTGCTCGGTGTACCGACCGTCGCCGACAGGGTGGCCCAGACCGTGGTGGCAAACTACATAGGCGAAAGGGCGGAGCCCCGCTTCCACCCCGACTCCTATGGGTACCGCCCGGCCAAGTCCGCCCTCGACGCGGTGGCCACGTGCCGGCAGCGGTGCTGGAAGTACGACTGGGTGGTCGACTTGGACGTCCAGAAGTTCTTCGACACGGTCCCTTGGGACCTCGTCACCAAAGCGGTCGAGGCCGTCACCACCACCCCCTGGGTGCTGCTGTACGTGAAGCGGTGGCTGGAAGCCCCGCTGCAGCTCCCAGACGGCACCATCGTCCAGCGGGACAAAGGTACCCCGCAAGGCTCGGCGGTCTCACCCGTCCTGGCCAACTTGTTCATGCACTTTGCCTTCGACCGGTGGATGGCCCGGCGGTTCGCGGGCTGCCCGTTCGAGCGTTACGCCGACGACGCCGTTGTGCACTGTGCGAGCAAGGCCCAGGCCGAGGCGATGCTGGCTGCCCTGTCCGAGCGGATGAGCGAAGTGGGCCTCCGGCTGCACCCGGACAAGACGCACCTTGTCTATTGCAAGGACGCCAACCGCCGGGCCAGCCACGAGCACACGAGCTTTACCTTCTTGGGGTTCAGCTTCAGGGCCAGGACGGCCCGCAACAAGAGAGGGCAGCTCTTCAGTGCCTTCTTACCGGCAATAAGCCCCGAGGCGCTGAAGGCCAAAGGCGCCCAGCTGCGCAGTATGCGGCTGCACCGGCGCACCGACCTGCCCCTGGCCGGCCTGGCCCGGTGGCTCAACGCCATCGTCGCCGGGTGGGTCAACTACTACGGCCGGTTCTACCGGTCGGCGCTCGACCCCCTCCTACGGCGCATCAATTCCTACTTGAGGCGCTGGGCTGGGAAGAAGTACCGGAGGCTGCGGTCGCACAAGTGCTTCCGCCGGTGGTGGGCAGGGCTCCTGGAAAGGTGCCCCACCCTGTTCGTCCACTGGGCATTTGCCCGCAGCTATTGGCAAGCAGGTGGGTGAGAAGAGCCGGATAACGGGAGACTGTTACGTCCGGATCCGTGGGAGCCGGGGGCTGAGATGTCCCCGGCCACCCGACCCCTTGACCTCCCAGTTGATAACGAGCCACCCGACCGGTACTGCCAGTGCGGGCAAGGACGCGACGGCGGCGGAATGCGTGGCCCCAAGGCAGCGAACCCAACCTAGCTGTGAGCCCGGGTGCTTTTGCGGGCGGTGCTTACGGGATAGCCC
Organism: Acidimicrobiales bacterium; assembly: GCA_050744045.1. Taxonomy (GTDB): domain Bacteria; phylum Actinomycetota; class Acidimicrobiia; order Acidimicrobiales; family Palsa-688; genus JBOGGK01. Next base: position 7,550 of record JBOGGK010000575.1, read on the forward strand.
CTCCCGACGGCGGCCCAGCTCAGAAGGTGTTCGCCGCCAATGGTTCGCGTTACCTTGGGGATGTCCCGCTGAGGGCGCGCCTTATCGG
>JBOGGK010000576.1:0-1732 GCA_050744045.1 Acidimicrobiales bacterium
CAGCGCGACCCGTAGGACTGCACCCAACCGTGCTCGGGGACCACGAAGCCGCCGAGCTGGGCGGCGAAGTAGCGGACCATGTCGTCGCGCTCGGGCTCGCCGTGCACGATCACGTCGAGGCCCAACCCCTCCTGGAGCTCCACCACCCGGTCGACCTCCGCCCGCAGCGAGGCCCGGTACTCCTCGTCAGCGGTCCGCCCCGCCCGCCACGAGGCTCGCAGCGCCCGGATCTCGGGCGTCTGGGGAAAAGAACCGATCGTGGTGGTGGGGAGCGCGGGCAGGCGCAGGCGGGCCTCCTGGGCGGCGGCGCGCTCCTCGGGCCGGGGGCGCCTCGGGTCTGCCGGCGCCGCCGAGACTGCCTGTCGAAGCATGGGGTTTTGCACCCGGGGCGAGCGCCGCCTGGCTTCCAGGGCCGCCCGGTTCGCCTCGGCGGCCTCCGCCACCGCCGCCCGGCCGTCACCAGCGCCGGCGCTGCGGGCCAGCAGGGCGAGCTCGGCCACCTTCTCGTCGGCGAACGCAAGCCAGGGCCGGATCTCGGCATCGAGGCCCGTTTCGGCCGCCAGGCTCATGGGGACGTGCATCAGCGAGCACGAGGTGGAGACGACAACCTCGCGGCACAGGCCGCCGAGCCTCTCCAGCCGGCCCAGGGAGGCGTCGAGGTCGTTCACCCACACGTTGCGGCCGTCGACCACTCCGGCGAAGAGGACCTTGGCTCCCAACCCCCCCGCCCGCTCGAGCAGCTCGAGGTTCTCCCCGCCTCGGCAGAAGTCGAGGCCCACTCCCTCGACAGGCAGGTCTCGCACGACGCCCATCGCCGAGCCGAGGTGCCCAAAGTAGGTGGAAAGGGCGATCTTCGGGCGCTCCGGCCCGGACCCGAGGCGCTCGTAGGCACGTCGCAGGGCCGCCATTTCCTCGTGGCTGCGGTCTTCGACCAGCGCGGGCTCGTCGAGGCGGGCCCAGAGCGCCCCGTGCTCGGCGAGCTCGGCGAGGAGGTCGGCGTAGGCGCCCACCAGCTCGTCCAGCTTGGAAAGGGCGGTGAACCCGGGCCCGGCGCCGGCGCTGCGGGCCAGGAAGGTGAAAGGGCCTACCAACGCGGGGACGGCCTTGATGCCGAGCGCCTCGGCCTCGGCCAGCTCGGCGCAGGCCTTGGCGGCGCCTGCCCGGAAGCGGGTACCAGGCCCGATCTCGGGGACAAGGTGGTGGTAGTTGGTGTCGAACCATTTGGTGAGGTCGAGCGGGGCTACCGGGCCGGCACCGAGGTCGCCCCCGCGGGCCATGGCGAAGTAGCAAGCGAGGTCGACCGGCCTCCCCCCGGGCCGGAACCGCTCAGGGATGGCCCCGACCGCCACAGCGGCGTCGAGCACATGGTCGTAGAAGGAAAAGTCGTTGCAAGGTACGAACTCGACGCCGGCCGCCGCCAGTGCCTCCCAGTTGCGCCGGCGTATGGCGGCGCCCTGCGCTTCCAGTTCGTCGGCCCCGAGCCGCCCGGACCAAAATCCTTCCAGCGCCCACTTGAGGGCCCGGCCCTCCCCGATCCGGGGCAGGCCGTGCACCGCTGCCCTCACCGGCTCGTCTCCAGGCGCTCGAGCTCCGGCCCGGGACCGGCGCCGGGGACCGGGTGCACCCGCTTTGCCGGGCGCGGCGGCTTTGCCGGGCGCGGCGGCTTTGCCGGGCGCGAAGGCGGCACTTTCCCTGCCTCGGCCAGAGCGTCGAGCAGCAGGTGGAAGTACAC
>JBOGGK010000577.1:0-1745 GCA_050744045.1 Acidimicrobiales bacterium
GCCAGGGCCGGGTCCGCCACGAGGGGCGAGGCCTCCACCGAACGGGCCAGCTCGCTGCGCCCGTAGGCGATCAGCACGGCCAGCTCCGGCCGGCTGAGGCCGGCTCCGGCGAGCTTGCGGCGGCTCATGTCCTCGGCCCCGGGCAGGGATTCCACGGCGACGTCCAAGAGCCCGCCCGCCTCCAGGTCGGCCATGAGCGCCTCCCACGCCGGGAGGTCGGCGGCGCTGGTCAGGGCGGCCCGGTCGAGGACCACGACGCTGGCCTCCACATCGCCCAGGACCGCGGACACGACCGCGTCCCGGTCGGCCACCAGCATCTCGTCCCGGCCCACCGGGCCGAGGCGCCCGCCGGCGACGGCCATCCCGAGGAGGATCTTCAAGTTGACCTCGTGGTCGGACATGGCTACCCCGGCTGCGTTGTCCACGAAGTCGGTGTTCACCCGGCCGCCCCGGCGGGAGTAGGCGACCCGCGCCCGCTGGGTCATGGCCAGGTTGGCCCCTTCGGCCACGACCCGGGCGCGCACCTGGTCGGCGGCCACCCTCACCTCGTCGTTCGCCTCGTCGTCGACTTCGGAGTCGAGCTCGCCGGGGCCTTTGACAAACGTCCCGATGCCGCCGAAAAAGAGCATGTCGACCGGGGCGCGCAGCGCCGCGCTGACAAGTTCGGGGGGAGACATGGGCCCAGGCCCCGCCCCGAGGACGGCGCGCGCCTCGGGGGACAGCTCGACCTGCTTGTCCTGGCGGGAGTAGACCGCGGCCCCTGGGGACGCTGCCGCCAGGTCGTAGTCAGCCCACGTCGACCCCGGGGCCTGGCTCAGGCGGAGCCGCTCCTCGAACGACCGCTCCGGGTCGGGGTCGGGGTCGACGAAGAGGTGGCGGTGGTCGAACGCCGCCACCAGGCACAGGGAGCGGCTCTGCAGCATCCCGTTGCCGAACACGTCGCCGGACATGTCCCCGACGCCGACCACGCGCACCGGGTCCTTCTCAGGGTGCATGCCGAGGGCGCGGAAGTGGCGCCGCACCGCCTCCCACGCCCCTTTCGAGGTGATGCCGAGGGCCTTGTGGTCGTAGCCGTGGCTGCCGCCCGAGGCGAAGGCGTCCCCGAGCCAGTACCCGCGCCCGGCGCTTATCGCGTTGGCCAGGTCCGAGAAGGCGGCCGTGCCCTTGTCGGGCGCCACGACCAGGTAGGGGTCGTCGCCGTCGAGGCAGTTCGAGCCCTCGGGGTGGACGACCTCGCCGTCGACGATGTCGTCGGTGACCTCGAGTAGCGAAGCGATGAAGACGCGGTAAGCCTCCCTCGCCTGGGCTACCGGGCTGGGAGCCGCCGCAGTCGCCGTCCCCATCGTCGTCCCAGTAGCCGCCCCAGCACGCAGCGGCGTACCCAGGCTCTCCCCGGGCCCAGCCCGGAGTGAAAAGCCGCCCTTGGACCCGGTGGGGATGATGAGGCTGTTCTTTTTCACCTGGGCGCGCGCCAGGCTCAGGACCTCGGCCCGCATGTCGGACTGGCGGTCGCTCCAACGGATACCGCCCCTCGCCACCAGGCCGAAGCGCAGGTGGATAGCTTCGAACCAAGGGGCCCAGACGAACACCTCGGTCGCGGGCCGCGGCGGCGGCAAGAACGGCACTTCAGCCGCGGCCAGCTTGAACGCCACCGCGCCCGGGCCCAGCGCCCAGTTGCTCCGGGTAGTGGCTTCCACCAGGGCAACGAGCTCGCCCAAGGCCTCGTAGTGGGACAGGTCGGGGAC
>JBOGGK010000578.1:0-3539 GCA_050744045.1 Acidimicrobiales bacterium
GCCAAAGAGCAAGAGTGGCGCGCCGAGGGCGTCGACCTCTTCGACGTCGTAGACGAGGAGGTCATCGCCGAGGTGCTGGCCAACTGGACGGGTATCCCCGTGTACAAGCTCACCGAAGAGGAGACCGCCAAGCTCCTGCGCATGGAAGAAGAGCTGCACAAGAGGATCATCGGGCAAAATGACGCCTTGAAGGCGGTTTCCCAGGCCATCAGGCGCACCCGGGCCGGCCTGAAGGACCCGAAGCGTCCGAGCGGGTCGTTCATCTTCCTCGGGCCCTCCGGGGTGGGCAAGTCCGAGACCGCGAAGGCCCTGGCGGAGTTCCTCTTCGGGGACGAATCGGCCCTCGTGCAGCTTGACATGTCCGAGTACATGGAAAAGCACACGGTGAGCCGGCTGGTCGGGTCGCCTCCGGGCTACGTCGGCTACGAGGAGGGTGGCCAGTTGACCGAGGCGGTGAGGCGCAAGCCGTTCTCGGTCGTGCTCTTCGACGAGATCGAAAAGGCGCACCCCGACGTGTTCAACGCCCTGCTCCAGATCCTGGAGGACGGCCGGCTCACCGATGCCCAAGGCCGCACGGTCGACTTCAAGAACACAGTTATCATCATGACCTCCAACCTGGGCACGGCCGACCTGCGCAAGGCCTCGGTCGGCTTCGCCAAGGCAGATGCGGCCGTCACCCACGAGAAGATGAAGGCCAAGGTCAACGACGCCCTGAAGCAGCACTTCAGGCCGGAGTTCCTCAACCGGATCGACGAGGTGATCGTTTTCCATGAGCTGTCGAAGGACGAAGTGAGCGAGATCGTCGACCTGATGATGAAGCGGGTGCGCGAGCAGCTCGAGTCCCAGGGGATCAGCGTCGAGCTCACCCGAGCGGCCAAGTACCTGGTGGTGGAGAAGGGCTACGATTCCGCCATGGGTGCCCGACCTCTGCGCCGAGCCCTTCAGCGCCTGGTCGAGGACCCGCTGTCGGAAAAGATCCTCTGGAAGGAGTTCCGGGCAGGGGACACCATCATCGTCGATGCCGAAAGCGACGAGGTCACCTTCCGGGCCATGGAGCACTTCGAGCCGCCGCCGGTCGAGATGGCCGGCGCTGGCAGCAGCGACTAGCGGTCCCCGCCCCCGGGGTGCCCGCCGCAGGTAGCTATCGCGCCGGCGGTCCCCGAGCCGGCAGTTGCCGTCCCGGCCGGTACGAGGTCGGCGGGTACGAGCCGGCAGCCAGAGGGCCCGCAGCCGGAGAGCCGCGGTGGCAGAGGCGCTTGTCGGCGCCCGTCGCTGCGGTTTTCGCGGTCGCCCTTTTTTGCAGCGCCTGCGGGGCGTCGGTCCGGGTCAGGGTAGACGTGAGCAGGCGGGGTGCAGGGACGGTCAGGGTTGCCGTCGTCGTGCCCAGGTCCACCGCCGAGCAGCTAGTCGACCTGAGGGCGGGGCTACCGGTGGCTGACCTGCGCCGGGCGGGCTGGTCGGTGCTGGGACCGCGCCCCGGCCCGGCCGGGAGCACTGTCGTCAGTGCGAGCCACCGGTTCTCCGGCTTGGCCCAGATACCACCGCTCGTGGCCGACATCGCCGGGGCCGGCCCCCCGGGCGGCCGTCCCTTCCGCCTGTCGGTCGTCGAGCACAAAGGTTTCCTGGAGGACCATTACCTCGCCTCGGGCGCTGTCGACCTGCGCTGCTCTCTGTCCTGCTTCGACGACCCTCGTCTCGCTCGCACGGTCGGCTATGCCCTGGGCCTGCCGGCGGCGCAGGTGCGGGGCCTTCTCGGGGCCGATCCCGGCCGGGAGCTGTCCTTCCAGTTCCGCTTGCTGCTGCCCGGGCACCCCGCCGCCGCCGGCCGCACCGCCGGCGGCAGGTCCCGCCCGGGGGTCGAGGTCCTGACCTGGGCGCCCAGCCTGGGCCGCTCGACGACCGTCGGAGCGACGACCGAGGTAGTCAACCTCTCGGCGGTACGGGACCTAGTCGCGGCGGTGAGCGCCGCCGCCTTTGTGGTGCTGACCACCGCCGGATACCTTCTCGCCCGGCGGCGCCGGCGCCGCCACCGCCGGCGGGCGCAGTTCACGGTCACAGGCCGCCGGTAGAGTCCGGGCCCATGGCCAAGGTGCGGATTACCTACCGTTGCACGTCTTGTAGGTCGTCGCAGGCTCGCTGGGCCGGGCGCTGCCCGGGCTGCGGCGAGTGGAACTCGCTGCAAGAAGAGCTCGGCTCCGGCCGGACCGGGGCCCCCGCCGGCCCCGTGCCGTCCCCGGCCAGCTTCGGCACCGGCCAGGGCACCCCGGTGCCGCTGGCCCAAGTCGACATGGACAGCCACCGGCCTTTGCCCACCGGCTTGTCCGAGCTCGACCGGGTGCTGGCTGGGGGCCTCCTACCGGGTTCGGCCACCCTGCTCGGCGGGGAGCCGGGGACAGGCAAGTCCACGCTCTTGCTGCAAGCGCTCGCGTCCATGGCGAGGGCCGGGCAGCGCTGCCTCCTGGTCGCCGCCGAAGAGGCTGCCTATCAGGTCCGCCGGCGCGCCGCCCGGGTCGGTGCCGACGTCCCCGGCGTGTTCGTGGTGGAGGCGACCCACTTGGAGGGCGTCGAGTCGGCGATAGCCGACCTGCGCCCCGACGTGGTCGTCGTCGACTCGGTCCAAGCGGTGAGCGACCCCGGCCTCGGCCCTGCCGCCGGCTCACCGGCCCAGGTGCGGGCCTGTGCTCTGAGCCTCGCCGCCCTGGCCAAGGTGCTCGGCACCGCCCTGGTGCTGGTAGGCCATGTCACGAAGGAGGGAGCGCTGGCGGGGCCGCGCACGCTCGAGCACATGGTCGACACCGTCCTCAGCTTCGAAGGCGACAGGTACCTGTCACTGCGGGCCTTGCGAGCGGTGAAGCACCGCTTCGGGCCGACGGGGGAAACGGGGCTGTTCGAGATGGGGGAGAAGGGCCTGACCGGAGTGCCCGACCCGAGCAGCTTTTTCTTGGGCGACCGCCTCCCCGGCGCCGCCGGGTCAGCGGTGACGGTGGCCGTCGAGGGTCACCGGCCCGTCCTGGTTGAGGTCCAGGCGCTCGTCGGGCGCTTGTCCCAGGTACCACGGCGCTGCGTGACCGGTCTCGACTCGGGCCGGGTCGGCTTCCTCGTCGCCGTCCTCGCCCGGCGCGCCCACGTCCCTGTGGGTGACTGCGACGTCTACGTCTCCGTCGCCGGCGGCGCCCGGGCATGCGAGCCCGCAGCGGACCTCGCGGTCTGCCTGGCGCTGGCGTCCTCGCTCACGGACAGGCCTCTCCAGCATGACATGGTGGCCCTCGGCGAGGTCGGGCTCGGGGGCGAGCTCCGCCGGGTCGGCGCCATGGCCAAGAGGCTGGGCGAGGCCGGGCGCCTTGGGTTCGGGCAGGCCCTCGTGCCCGGCTCATCCGGCCCCGGGCCCGTCCTGTCCACCGGGGGCGACCGCCCCGGAGGGCGGTGGGCAGCCGGGGCCGAGGGGAAGAGGGGGGCGGCACCCCTGGCTTCGCTGCCTGCACCCACGCTCGGTGAGGCCCTGGCGCTCGCCTTCGCCGGGGGGCCGGGGGGACGCCCCG
>JBOGGK010000579.1:0-1560 GCA_050744045.1 Acidimicrobiales bacterium
GTCGGAGACGTGGCGGACGATGGACAGGTCGTGCGCGATCATCACGTACGTCAGGTCCAGCTCGTTCTGCAAGTCTTCCAGGAGGTTGATCACCTGGGCCTGGATGGACACGTCGAGGGCGGACACCGGCTCGTCGGCCACTACCAGCTCGGGGCGGAGGGCGAGCGCCCGGGCGACGCCGATGCGCTGGCGCTGGCCGCCGGAGAACTCGGCCGGGAAGCGGTTGTAGTGCTCGGGGTTGAGCCCGACCAGCTTCATCAGCTCCTGCACCCGCCGCTTGCGCTCGGGGCCCTCGGCCTCGCCGTGGATCGTGAACGGGTCGCCGATGATCGAGCCCACCCGGCGCCGGGGGTTGAGGGACCCGTAGGGGTCCTGGAAGATCATCTGCACCCGGCGCCGGTAGGGGCGCAGCCGGCGGGTGCCGAGTTTCGAGATGTCGTCCCCGTCGAGGGTCACCTTGCCTGCGGTCAGGTCGAACAGCCTGGTCATGCAGCGCGCCAGCGTCGACTTGCCACTGCCCGTCTCGCCCACCAGGCCCAGGGTCTCGCCCCGCATCACCTCGAGGTCGACCCGGTCCACCGCATGGACATATTCCCGGTTGGCCCACCCGGCCAACTCCGGGCGGCCCAGCTCAGGGTGGCCCTCGGGGGCATCACCGTCCTGGCCCGGTGGCCCGAACTGGCCCCGGCCGCCGAGCGGTAGCCGGCCCCGGCCTAAGAACGCCGGTGGCCGCCACAACCGGTGCCCGACCGGGAAGTACTTGGTGACCCCCTCCAGGCGGAGGAGGACGTCATCCTCGCCGTCTGCTGCCTCCTGGCGCCCGCTCACGGCCTTGCCCCCTGGGCCAGGCCGGGCTCGCCCTCGGCCCCCGTCCATGAGGCGGTCTCCGTCGCCGAGGCGAGGCGGCGGGCGGCGTCGACCTGGTCGGACAACCCCACGAGGTCGAGCGGCAGCCAGCACGCCGAGCGGTGCTCGGGCGAGGCCGGGAGGAGGAAAAGGGGGGGAGGATCCACCCGGCACTTGGGCATCACGTAGGCGCACCGGGGCGAGAAGGGGCAGCCCACCGGGGGGCGGATCAAACTCGGGGGCTGGCCGGCGATCGGAACTAGAGGCTCGCCTTCGTGGCCGCTCTGGGGGAGCGAGCGGAGCAGCCCGCAGGTGTAGGGGTGGTGGGGCTCGTAGTAGGTCTCCCTCCGGGCCGCCGCCTCCATCACCTTGCCGGCGTACATGATCAGCACCCGCTCGGCCATGTCGGCGATTATGCCCAGGTCGTGGGTGATCATGATTATCGCCATGCCGAGGTCCGCCTGCAGCCGCTGCATGAGCTCCAGCACCTGGGCCTGCACGGTGACGTCGAGCGCCGTGGTCGGCTCGTCGGCGATGAGCAGCTCGGGGCCCAGGGTCATGGCCATCGCGATCATGGCACGCTGACGCATCCCCCCCGAGAACTGGTGCGGCCACTGCTCCGCACGCACTTCTGGTTGTGAGACGCCTACCGAGTCGAGCATCTGGACAGCGTGCGCCGACGCAGACTCCCGAGCGCGGCGTCGAGTCCACGGG
>JBOGGK010000580.1:0-9879 GCA_050744045.1 Acidimicrobiales bacterium
GCTGGGGCGTCTGCGCTGCTCGAGGGCGCGTTGGTCCTGGCGGCCCAGCCCGTGCGGTCAAGGGCGACCCCGCTCAGAGCCGCAGAGCAGTTGGAGCCCGGCACGGCCGTGGTGATCGTAGTCGGCGGGACCGTCGTTGTGGTCGGGGGGGGCTGGGCCGAAGGGCCGAAGAGCTTGAGCTCGTCGATCGACCACCACGGGGTGGCCGACGCCGTGAGCACGGCCCTCACGTACCGCGCCGCCTGGGTGGGGAAGCTCACGGTCTCTGGCGTGCCAGTGCCCGTGCAGCTTGCCACCGTGGTCCAGGCGCTGGCGTTTGTGGAGACCTCGACGTCGTAGCCCCGGGCGTAGTCGCTGGGCGAAGCGGGCGACGACATCGTCAGCTCGTCGAAGCTCTTCGCCGAGCCCATGTCCACCTCGAAGTACAGGCCAGGCATTTGGTGCTCGTTGGTGCTGAAGCGGGTGGAGTAGTTGCCGTCGAGGACGTTGGCGGGGGCGTCTGCGCTGCTCGAGGGCGCGTTGGTCCTGGCGGCCCAGCCCGTGCGGTCAAGGGCGACCCCGCTCAGAGCCGCAGAGCAGTTGGAGCCCGGCACGGCCGTGGTGGTCGTAGTGCCGGCCAAAGCTCGCGGGATGACCGGGGACAGGAAGCTCACCGCGGTTGCGACACTTGCGAGCAGCACCGTGCTGGTCACAGCGTGCTGGCGGCACCGGCCTCGCCATTGGTAGGTCATGTGTTCTCCTTTGTGAGTGACCAGTTCTCCTAATGGCATCCTTCCCCTGGTTTCGTTACACCCGTTTGATCACGATGTCATGACAATGTGAAGGGACCAGGGTGCGCCGATACGACCGCTGAGCCGGCACACCAAGTCGCATGCCATCAGTTGGCCTGGAATACTGGGTTATAAGCAATTGAGCCGCCTGGGGGGCACTGGCACCATTGGTCAAACAAGCTGAACATGCTTGAGTGACCAACTGGGCACCCTCCGTGCGCCGTGCCTCCACCGGCCAGGAAATGTAACCCGGCTCGCTCCGCCAGGGTCGGAGCTGTGGTCTTGGTGGCTTGACGGAGTGGAGGGCCTCGCCCGGGACGACGACGGCCTTGGAGTGTACGTAAAGTTCACACGCGAGGTGGTTGGCATCGCCCCCTGGGGCAATCCCCCGCCCAGGGCCCGCGACCGGCTGGGAGCCCTTGGATAGAGCTTAATGGCGTGGGCGGTCCTCGTAGTGCGCCGGTGTCAACCGGCAGGATCGGACCGGGCTGCAGTCAAGCGGTAACGGTGCTCGGGTCGGCCGGCAGCGCCGTAGCGGGGGGTCATCGTGACACGGCCGAGGGCTTCGAGCTGCGCCAGATAGCGCTGTGCGGTGGCTCGGCTGAAGCCGAGCCGAGCGCCGACGTCGGCGGCGGAAAGATCTTCATCCGACGTGACAAGCACGTTTTGGACCGCGTCCAGGGTGGGGTGACCCGGGTGGTGCTGCGCCAGGTTGGCCCACGGGCCGGAGAGGGCACCATACAGCCGGTCCACGCTTGGTTGGTCCACGTGGCTGATGGCGTGGAGATCTTGGCGCATCGCCTGGTAAGCGACGAGCTTGTCCTTCAAGGCCGGGAAGCCGAACGGCTTGAGCAGATAGTGCAACGCTCCCAGGCGCATGGCGGCCCGCACGCTGGCGACGTCTTGAGCGGCAGTGACGACGATCACGTCCACGTCCAGCTCGAGCGTCCCCGGCTGGCGCACGCATTTGAGCACGTCGAGCCCATTGCGGTCGGGGAGGTAGAGGTCGAGAAGCACGAGGTCGGGGCGCAGCTCCTTTATGGACCTGACGCAATCGTGAGCAGAACGAGCCTGGCCGACGACGTTGTAGCCAGGCACCTTGTCGACGTACGCGGCGTGGATCGACGCGACGCGGAAGTCGTCCTCTACTACTAGAACCTTTATCACCGGTGCATCACGCCTTCGGTGCTCTCCGTCCGCACGCAGCCCGGCAGCAGCGCCGTGAACACAGCACCAGGCTCGTTACGGACATCCACGAACCCACAGCGGCGCTCCGTCAACTGGTGGACGAGCGCGAGACCGAGCCCGCGGCGAGCGCCAGACTTGGAGTGTTTCGTGCTCCAGCCGTCGACGAAGATGTTGTCGAGATCGTTGGAGGCTACACCAGGCCCGGAATCGGCCACCCGGACGACGAGGCCGCCGTCAATGCAAGAGAGCTCGACCCTCACCCACCTTGGGCCGTCCGCCTCGCAAGCAGCGTCGACCCCATTGTCGAGAAGGTTGCCGAGCACAGTGATCACGTCTCCGACGTCGACCAGCTCACCGTTGAGACGGTCGGACGTGGCCACCTCGAGACTAACGCCGCGCTCGGCTGCCACTGCGGTCTTGGCAAGAAGGAGGGCCACGACCATGGGGTCGCCGAATGCTGCAAGCATGCGGGCCGTCAGGTCGTTGCGTGAGGTCGACACGTCGGTCACGAACGCGATCGCCTCATCGTAGCGCCCGAGCTCGATGAGGCCCACCAGGGTGTGGAGGCGGTTGGAAAACTCGTGCGACTGGGCTCGCAGCGCCTCGGTCAGGCCGACCACGGCGTCGAGCTCGCGGAGCAGGCCTTCGGGCTCGGTCCGGTCGTGGAACGTCACGACCCAGCCGATGCGCTCACGTTGAGGGCCCCGGACCGGCATCCGGTTGGCGACTATGACCCGGTGCTCGATCACCAGCAGCTGGTCGGCGCCGCTGACCGCCCCGGTAATGACGTCCGCCAGCCGGCCCGGCGGGACGAGCTCGGTCAGCGCGCGCCCGTTGAAGTCGCCGGTCAGCTCGAGGAGGTGGCACGCTTCGTCGTTGGCGAGGAGCACCCGGCCCCGGGTGTCCAGGCCGAGGACACCCTCGCGGATGCCGTGGAGCATTGCCTCGCGCTCCTGGTAAAGGCCGGCAATCTCATCGAGCTCGAGGCCGAGCGTCTGGCGCTTGAGCCGGCGGGTCAGCGCGATGGAGAGCACGCACCCGAGGGCCAGAGCGGCGAGCATGTACCCAGCGATCGTCGGTAGCTCGCCGATCAGCGAGTCGGTCACCTGAGCCACGGGTATGCCGACGGAAACCTCACCGATGAGGCGGTGGCCCGGGCCGAACAGCGGGACCTTGCCGCGTGCGGTGGTGCCAAGGGTGCCGGTCTGGATGCCCACCCACACCTTGCCAGTGCGGAACGGTTCCGAAGAAGGCGCCTCCGGGTCGTCGTAGACGGGCTGGCCGATCAGCTTGGGGTTGGGATGGGAGTAGCGGATCCCCTTCGCGTTGGTTATGACGATGTAGTCCACGTGAGTGTCGAGCCTGACCGTCCTGGCCAAAGTCTCCACGGCGCCGTGGGGGTCGGACGCCATCACCGCGTCCTGCACGGCGGGCATGGCGGCGACGCTCTGGGCTACGGCCAGGGCCCGCCGCTCGTACTCGCGGTCCAATTGGCCACGCTGGTAGAACACGACGAGCGCGAACCCGGCGACCAGGGTGACCACGAGCACAGCGCTCTGCAGCGCGAGTATCTGGGCTGAGAGGCTGCGACGTCGGAGCACGTGGCGCACCTCGAGGACCGCGCTCCTGCTACTCCGGGCCAAGACGAGCCCGGTGCGGGCACGCCCCCGAAGGGCCACGTTTTCCCCCGACGGTACCGACCCGTCCATTATCGCTCCCGTGGACCGGACGTGCCAGTCGGATAGTCGGATGAGCGTAGTGAGCAGAAAGAGTTTTTTGCACGAATGCCGTGGAAACGCAGACAACCGGGTGGGCACGGCAAACGGTCGCTACATTCGCGCTCTCGATGAGCTCGTTGGGGTTGTCCGTGGGCTTCGGGCTCATCACCGCGTCCATCCTCGCCATCGCGTCCGTCGGGTTGACGCTGCAGTTCGGCGTGACGAACTACGTCAACTTCGCGTATGGCGACTTCATGTCGCTCGGAGGGTACCTGTCCTGGAAGTTCAACACGGCCCTCGACCTCAACATCTGGGTGGCGATGGTCTGCGGGGCGGTCTGCATGGGCTTCGTCGGCGTGCTCATCGACCGCTTCATCCTCTCACCGTTCACCCGGCGCTTCTCCAACCTCTTCTATGTCCTCATCGTGACGTTCGGGCTGTCGCTGGTCCTCCTCAGCTTGATCCAGGCCATCTTCACTCCCAACTTCCAGCAGTTGAACATCGCCCCCGAGAACCCTCTGCACCTGGGCCCGTTCCTGCTCACGCCTAGCCAGGTCGCGATCTTCGGCATAGGCGTCGTCGCCATGATCGCCGTGCACTTCCTGCTGACACGGACCCGCCTCGGCAAGGCCATGAGGGCAATGTCGGACAACACCTCGCTCGCCATGGTCAGCGGGATCGACACGCGCATGGTGACGACCGTGACCTGGTTCATAACGGGGTGCCTGGCCGGGCTCGCCGGCACCGTGCTGGCGATCAACCTCGGCAGCATCACGCCGGCGTTCGGCGAGACATACCTGTTCGTCATATTTGCAGCGGTGATCCTGGGTGGGATCGGCAAGCCCTATGGGGCCATGGCCGGCGCCCTCGTCATGGGGCTCGCCACTGAAGTCTCTGCGTCGTTTATCAACTCTGCCTACAAGCTCGACGTTGCGTTCGCGATCCTCGTCATCGTCTTGCTGGTCCGTCCCCAGGGGATCGTCGCCGCCGCGGGGAAGGCCTGACCGGTGCAGATCGTCTATTACATCGTCACACTGGTCTTTTTCTTCTTCGTGTACGCCGTCCTCAACTGGGGCCTCAACATCCAGTTCGGCCAGACGGGGATCCTCAACTTTGCCTATATAGCGTTCGTCGCCGTGGGCGCTTACGTGGCGGGCGCGCTCACCGCCGGTCCTCCGGCGGCCGGGAGCGGCGAGTCCTACGTCCTTGGCGCGCACCTGCCGTTCGCCGTCGCGCTGATCCTCGGCGGGCTGGCGTCCTGCCTGCTTGCAGTGTTCGGCGGCTTCATCGCGCTCAGGCGGCTGCGCAGCGACTATCTCGCGATCGTGCTGATCTCGCTCTCTCTCGTGCTCTACGACACGATCACCAACTACGTCCCCCTCTTCGACGGCGCCGATGGTATAAACGGCGTCCCGGAACCGTTCTCGGGAGCGTTCAAGCTCAACGCCAACTCGTTTATATTCGTCTTCGCCGGGTTCGCCGGGCTCGTGATGGTGACCGGCTGGTTCTTCATGAGCCGCGTGACGCGCTCACCGCTCGGCCGGACGTTGCGCGCCATCCGCGACGACCAGGACGTGGCACGCGCCCTCGGCAAGAACACCTTCAGGTACCAGATGGTGGCGATGCTCATCGGTGCCTTCTACGCCGGCATTGGGGGGGGCCTGATCGTGGAGTTCACGGGCGCGTTCAATACCAGTTCGTGGACTACTCCTGAGACGTTCGTGATCTTTGCCGCGCTCATCGTCGGTGGGACGGCCAACAACGGTGGGGCTGTGCTCGGCTCGCTGATCGTGCCGGTTATTTTCGTGGAGCTGCCGAAGTTCCTGCCCGAGATCTCGAGCCGCCCGGATCTCATCCCCGAGATCGACAACATGCTGATCGGCTTCCTGCTGATAGCGGTCCTTTGGTTCCGGCCCCAGGGAGTGCTGCCGGAGCGCAAGGTCCGCTTCGGTCCCGTCCTCGAGGCGTTCCCCCGGGCGCGCCAGGGTGCTTCTCGCACGGCGCTCACATCGTCTGGCGCCGCGCGGAAGGGGCCTGGATGATCGCCTCCGAGCCCTCCACCGCCATCGCCTGCACAGGGCTGCGCAAGGCGTTCGGCGGGGTGCAGGCCGTCGACGGCGCGACGTTCTCGGTGCCGCTCGGGAGCATCTCGGCGCTCATCGGTCCCAACGGGGCTGGCAAGAGCACCGCCGTCAACATGTTGGCGGGCGCGATTGCGCCAGATGGCGGGCGTGCCGAGCTGCTCGGCACCGACGTCACAAGGTGGCCGGCCAACCGAGTCGCAGTAGCCGGGCTCATCCGCACGTTTCAGCTCTCGCGTGAGTTCGGCCGTCTCACCGTGCTCGAGAACCTCATGGTCACCCCCATAGGCCAAGCCGGCGAGTCGCTGTGGAAGGTCCTTTTACGGCCGTCGGCGATCCGGGCCGAAGAGGCCGCCAACCTTGCGCGGGCGCTCGGCATCCTCGAGGCCTACGACCTGTACGCCTTGAGAGACACGTACGCGGCCGAGCTGAGCGGCGGGCAGAAGCGACTTCTCGAGCTGGCACGTTCGGTCATGGCAGAGCCCAAGGTGCTCCTTCTCGACGAGCCCATGGCAGGGATCAACCCGGCGCTGATCGAGCGGATAGGCCAGCACATCGTCGACCTCCGAGACCGGGGGGTAACGGTCCTGATGGTCGAGCACAACCTCAATGTCGTCGAGAGCATATGCGACCGGGTCATCGTGATGGCGGAGGGCAAGACCCTCGCGATCGGGACGATGGCCGAGATGCGCGCCCATCAGGAGGTAGTGCGCGCTTACCTTGGAGGAGCGCTCAGTGAGAGCACTGCGCGCTGAAGGGGTCAGCGCCAGCTACGGGGGCGCGATGATCGTCGAGGACATCTCGGTCTCGGTAGACGACGGCTCGTTGGCAGCCATCGTGGGCCCCAACGGCGCCGGCAAGTCCACCTTCGTCAAGGCGGTCGCCGGTGTCCTCCGGCCCGCAGCGGGGCGGGTCTACTTGGGTGACGAGCAGCTGGCCGGCCTCCCCGCGCACCAGATCGTGCGCCGGGGGCTCGCTTACGTCCCTCAAAACCAGAACGTGTTCCCCACCCTCAGCGTCGTGGAGAACCTGGAGATGGGGGCTTTCACCCGCAAGACCGGCGTCCGCGCTCGCATGGCCGAGGTGCTCGACATCTTTCCCGACTTGGCCAAAGCCCCTGGTAAGCGGGCTGGCGCCCTGTCAGGCGGGCAGCAGAACATGCTGGGCATGGCGCGGGCGCTGATGCTCGACCCGAGGGTGGTCATCCTCGACGAGCCGACGGCCGGCCTTTCGCCTGCCTACACCCAGGTGGTGTGGGACCAGATCGCGCGCGTGACGGCAGCCGGTACCGCCGTGCTCGTGGTGGAGCAGAACGTCGACCGCGCGCTCGCCAACGCCGACCACGTCTACGTGTTCGTGGCGGGGGCCAACCACGTCAGCGGGACCAGCGCGGAGATCGCCGCGCTCGATCTCGCATCAATCTTTCTCGGCCTGGCCGATGCGCCGGCCTGAGATGGCGCGCCCCGATCCGCGGGGCGCAGCATGAAAGGAGAGAACCCAATGTCACAAAGACATCATCGATCTCGAGGACCTGGTTGGGCTGGGAGGCTCGTCGCCGCGACCGCGGCTGCGGTGACGATGGCTGCAGTTTCGGCAGTGGGCGTCGGCAGTGGCGTCGCCAGCGCGGCGTCTTCCGGCAGTGGCACGATCACCTTCGGCCAATTGCTGCCCTTCACGGGGACGAAGGCGTTCCTGTCGAGCTGGGCCACCCATGGGGACGGTGCCGCCGTGTACGACGTGAACAAGCACGGTGGAGTGCTGGGCCAGAAGCTCGTCGCGACGAGCGCGGACGACGCCGGGGACGCCGTCGATGCCGTGCCCGCGCTGCGCAAGCTGCTCATCTCCCATCCCGCGTTCGTGGTCGGCCCCTTCTCGCTGGTGATCGAATCGGTGAAGAACCTCTTCGGCCCCAACCATGTCGTCGACTTCGTGATCGGCGGCACGACCCAGCTCGACCACATGCAGCTGCCGTACGTGTTCCGTACGACCGCTTCGGACTCGGCCGAGACCGTCGCCATGGCCTACTACGCCGCGCACCGTGGGCTGAAGAGGGCCGCGTTCATCTTCGACAACACGGCCAACACCCAGGGCCTCGTGGCGCCGCTGCGCCGAGCGTACGAGAAACAGGGCGGCAAGGTGGTCGCCAACATCACGATCGTCCCCGACCAGAGCTCGTACTTGTCCGAGGTCACCAAGGCCTTTGCCAAGCACCCCCAGGTCGTCTTCTGTGCGTTTGACGAGCAGACGGCGACGACCGTCTGGGCTGCGGCGAGGGAGCTGGGTCACCTGAACCTGCCCTGGGTGGGCGAGGACGTGCTCGGCTCGCCCGGCTACGGGAAGGCCATGGGCCAGCCCGACGCAAGCAAGAACCTCTACACGGTCTCGGGCGGGTCCCCGGGAGGCGCGGCCTACAAGCACTTCCTGGACGACTACGCGGCCGTCTACCACACGAAGAAGATCTTGAGCTCGTCGTACAACATGTACGACTCGGTGATCATCGCTTCCCTGGCCATGACCGAGGCGCGCTCTACTGACCCGAAGGTGTGGGTAAAGGACGTCACCAAGGTCTCCAACCCTCCAGGGACCAAGTGCTACACCTACGGCTCCTGCGTGGCTCTGATCAGGGCCAACAAGAAGATCAACTACGAGGGTGCCACCGGTCCCTTGGACTTCAACAAGTTCCACAATACGTTCTCTGGCTTCAATGTCTCAGGGTTTACCCTTCAGAACCAGCTCGTCCAGAGAGCCTACGTGACTCCCGCAGAAGTAAAGTCAGGGGCCTGAGCCCCTGGAACATGGTGCCCACGCTCCCTCGTGCCCAACACGTGGACAGGCTACGAGGGAGCGGGCACGACCGGTCCTGGGACGGCCACATCGAGCTTCTCACAGATCTGCGCCCGAACACTTCGAGCATGTGCCCGGTACATGGCGGGCGCGGCTACAGCGACCGGAGCGGCTACGACGACGGGGCCGCCGGCGCCGGCCGCGCGTCCCATGCCTGGAGGAACCAGCTCGACGACCAGCGCTTGTCCTCGCCCACCCCGCTCACGACCTCGGCACCGATCTGTTGGCAGACGGCCCACTCGGGTATGGAACGCTCGTCCACCCGGTCGCCGCCCTTGGTGAAGACGTGGGGCCGCAGCCGGCGCAGGGCCTCGGTCACCGTCCGGTCGCTCTCGATCTCGAAGGGCACCACGTAGTCGACGCCCCGCAGTGCCGACACGATCAGGCAGCGCGTCTGCAGGTCCTGGAACGGGCGGCCCTTTTTGGCCACGAGGAACGCGTCCCCGTTCACGATCACCACCACCACGTCCCCGTAGCGGCGGGACTCCTGGATGGAGCTGACATGGCCCGGGTGGACAGGGTCGAAGCCCCCCGAGGTCGCTACTATGCGGCCGGCGGGCCGGGCCGCGTCGAACTCCTCGAAGGTCACGATGGGTGCTCCCAGTGTCTTCATCCCCTCGATAATGCCCGTTGGGAGCGGGTCGGCGCATGCTCCGCCCCTCGCCCGCATCCTGCGCTTGCCCGCCCTTCGCCGGCCCCGCCCGGGCCGGCTCCTCAGGCCTCGCCAGCGTAGGTGCCGAGGCCCCGGAGCATCAGCTCGATCCCGAACTCGAAGCGGTCGTCGCGGTCGCCACCGAACAACACGTCCACGGACCGCACGACGTTCGGGAACCGCTCAGCAGGCAGGGACAGGACGTACTCACGCAGCATCTTGACGATCTCCTCTTCGGGGAGGTCCTCGCCCGTCGGAGAGGCCATGCCGAGGCTCTCCTCGAAGGCGTACGCCCCCACGTAGAGGCCGAAGAGGTCGCCAAGGTACGCGATGACGCGCTCCGGGATCCCCACCGGCTCGAGGAGGGCGAAGAGCCATTCACCGAGCATGGCCACTTCCGGGCCGCCCGGCACCCGCCCGAGTGAGAGGCGGCCCACGTCGCGGTGGCGCATCAACATCTCCCTGACCTGCAGGGCGAGGTCCTTCAGCTGCTCCCGCCAGTGGGCCGAGTCAGGCGCGGGCAGCGAGACCTCGTGCATCACCCGGTCGAAGACCAGCTGGAACAGCTCCTCTTTGTTGCGCACATGCCAGTACAGAGATGCCGCGCCCGTCCCGAGCTCCTCGGC
>JBOGGK010000581.1:0-3466 GCA_050744045.1 Acidimicrobiales bacterium
CGACGGAGAGGACCTCCGGCCCGCCGAAGGCGGTGGCCACAACCGCTCGCGCCATGTTGTTCCCAACCCGGCGGCCAGGGTTGATATTCCCCGCCGGCGGCCGAGGCTTGCGGGGGTCAGGCGTAGCCTTTTATCTGTGCTGCAAAAGCCCGCCTCTGACCGCGTCCCCGCCCGCCTGCCGAGCGTGGCGCGGGCGGCCGCGTCGCCCACGGCGATCGTGCTCGCCGGTGCCGGGGTCGCCGTCGGAGAAGCCGCTCACCTGGGGCTGGCGGCCACGGTCGTGCTCGGGGCGGTGGGCTACGGCGGGAAGGTGACGTGGGCGTGGGTGCACCGGCGCCTGGCGCTACGTCGCCGGGCTCGCCGGCGCTTGGCCCGCATCGACCCGTGGTCGGTGCCCGATCCCTGGCGCACCTTCACGACCAGGGCGCTCGATGCTCGCAAGCGTGCCCGCAAGCTCGCCCGCGACTGCGCCTCGGGGCCTGTGGGCGCCTACCTCGCTGAAGCCGCGGCCCAGGTGGATGCGGCGGTGGAGGAGCAGTGGCGGTTGGCGAGGAGCGGAGCAGCACTGGCCGGGCCGCCCGGCGGGGTGCAAAAGGTGTCCGGGGAGCTGAGCCAGGTCCAGGCCGACCTCGTTCGCGCCGTGGGGGCGGACCGAGTGGTGCTGGCGCGCCGCGAGGACGCGCTCGCTTCGGAACTACGTTCGCTCAGGCGCACCGAAGCCGTGAGCGGCGAGGTGGCTGCACAGCTCGCTGGCCTGTGCTCGCAGCTCGAGGGCATGGTCGCCGCGGCTGCCGAGCTGGTCGTCTCGGCCGGCACGTCCGGTGCCGACCTTGGGCTCGTCACTTCCGGCTTGACGGCACTCGCCCAGGCACTGGGAGAGACGAGGCGCCCCGTCGGCGCACCGTCGAGCGAGGCCGCCCCGCCCGGCTTTCCCACGAGCTAGGGTCGCCTGCTTGCCTCGCCGGCATTAGCCCTAGCATGCGTAGGCATGTGGAAAGTTCTGCGCCGTCGCTGGAAGTACCTGACTGCGAAGCTGTCCGGCAAGTTGGAGGAGAGCGCCGACCCCAAGGTGCAGTTGGAACAGGCCATGACCGAGGCGCAGCTGCAGCACAAGCGCCTAGTCGAGCAGGCCGCAAGCGTCATCGCCAACCAGAAGCAGACCGAGCTCCAGCTCAACCGGGCCATGCACGAGCTCGAGACGATCAACGGTTCCGCCCGCCAGGCCCTGGCGATGGCGGACGACGCCGCCAGTAGGGGCGACGCGGCCAAGGCGGCGGATTACAACCAGACCGCCGAGGCTTTCGCCAACCGGCTCATAGCCACCGAGAAGCGCGTCGACGACCTGAAGAACATGCACCTTCAGGCGACTCAGGCCGCCCAGCAAGCCAAGGCCGCCGTCCAGCAAAACTCCAATGCTCTCCAGCAGAAACTGGCGGAGCGCCAGAAGCTCCTCTCGCAGCTGGACCAGGCCCGCATGCAGGAGCAGCTCAACACCGCCATGGCCAGCCTGTCCCAGACCGTAGACCAGGACGTGCCCACTTTCGACGATGTGAGGGCCAAGATCGAGACCCAGTACGCCCGGGCGCTCGGCACAGCCGAGCTCTCCGGCCAGAGCGTCGAGGCCCGGATGCTCGAGATACAGCAAGCCAGCGTAAATATCGAGGCCCACCAACGCCTGGACCAGATGCGAGCGCAGATGGGGCTCCCGGCGGGCAGCCCGGCGGGTGGGGCCGGGCAGCTGGGCACCGCCGCCCAGCCTGCGTTGAGCCCTCCGGCGCCGGCAACCTCCGCCCCGGTAGCCTCCGCCCCGGCAACCTCCGCTACCCCCGCCTCCGCCACGGGCGCGCCGGCAGTGCCCCCGCCGGACGGTACCGACCTCGCCGACCAACCTGCCCCCCCGAAGGCCCCCCAGCCGGCGGGCCCCGGCGAAAGCTAGCGAGAACACGGCCCCGAGAAGGGCTCTGGGCCCGGGATGAGCCGATGACGCACGTCGTGGTCGTGGGTGGGGGGCCGGCCGGGAACCAGGCGGCGAGCCGGGCGGCCAGCCTCGGTGCCCGGGTCACGCTGGTGGAGCGCGAAGTCGTGGGCGGTGCCGCCCACCTCTGGGACTGCATACCCTCCAAAGCGATGATCGCTACCGCCGGCGCCCTCAACTTCTCGCGTCGCATGGGAGGTCTCGGCTTGTCCCCGCCGGCCAGCGGCACTGAGGTCGACTACGAGTCCCTCCGGCGGCGCATCGAGGACGTCACCGCCCGACTGCAACGTTCCGTGGAGCAACTGCTCGCCTCCCAGGGCGTGTGCACCCTGCGGGGCGAGGGCCGCCTGAACGGCCCCCACACGGTCATGGTCAAAGCTGCTGGCGACAAGGAGGAGTTGCATGCCGATGCCATTGTCGTGGCCACCGGCAGCAGGCCCCGGGTCCCGGACTGGGCGGCACCCGACGGGGAGAGGGTTTTGACCACCCGCCAGGCCTACCCGCCTCCGGCGCTGCCCGAACACCTGGTGGTGGTGGGCTCGGGGGTGACCGGGGTGGAGTTCGTGCACATGTTCAGCTCGCTCGGCTCGAAGGTGAGCCTCATCGTGAGCCGCCAGCACGTACTCCCCCACAAAGACGCTGAGGTCGCCGCCGCCCTGGAAGATGAACTGCTGAGGCGCGGCGTCCAACTCTACAAAGGCGCCCGGGCGCAGAGCATCGACAGCAGCAGCAGCGGTATCGCCGTTCACTGCGACGACGGGCGGGTGGTGAACGGCAGCCACGCCCTGCTCGCCGTCGGGTCGGTGCCCAATTCGGACCACCTCGGTTTGGAGCGGGCCGGCGTGGAAGTGGACAAGTGGGGCTACGTAGTGGTGAACCATCACTGCCAGACCAACGTCGCGCATATATACGCAGCCGGCGACGTCTCGGGGAAACTGCCGCTTTCTTCGGTCGCGTCGATGCAGGGCCGCAAGGTGGCTGAGCACGTAATGGGCCTCCACACACGCGAGCACCGTCACATCGATTACGACAAGGCTGCCTCGGCAATATTCACCGACCCCGAGATCGCCGACGTCGGCTTGGCCGAAGCGGAGGCATTTGCCAGTGGCCGCAAGATCCGGGTCACCAAAGTGCCCTTCGGTGCCTCGGCCCGGGCGCTCATAAACGACGACCCGAGAGGCTTCGTGAAGATAATTTCCGACCCCGCCACCGGTGTCGTCCTCGGCGGCTGCGTCGTCGGCAGCCAGGCTTCGGAGCTCATATCGGTGATAGCCCTGGCTGTGACCGCCCGGCTCAGGGTGACCGACGTAGTGGAGAGCTGCCTCGTCCACCCCTCGCTCGCCGAAGCGCTGGCCGAAGCGGCCGAATAAGGTCCCTAGCCGGTCCCCGGGTAGCTGCCGGAGCTTTGGTCGATACCTTGCAGATTTCGCAAGCAATCGACCAAAGCGCGGCGGCTACCGCGAGGTACCGACCAGATCCCCTGGTCGTTTT
>JBOGGK010000582.1:0-5086 GCA_050744045.1 Acidimicrobiales bacterium
GTTCTCGGCTTTCCCCACAGCCACAGGCGTCGTGGTGAGCAACGCCGTGCCCGGCAACGGCGGGGTCATTATCTCGTGGGCGGCACCGGTGGCCGTCGTCAGCCTGAGCGCCAGCCCCAACCCGGCGGTTGCGGGCCAGGTCGTCACCTTGACGGCGACGGTGGCCGGGCCCACCTCGGCACCGGTGCCGACCGGCAACGTCACCTTCGTCGACTACACCACCGGCGGGGTCGCCATCGGGCTGCCCGTAGAGCTGAGCGGTGGCACGGCCAGCACCACCACGTCCTCCTTGCCCGTGGGCGACACCCAGCTGTACGCCCACTACTCCGGGGACGCCACCTACGCCCCGGTCACTTCGTCACTGCTTACCGAGGACGTCTTACCCCTTACCTGGTCCGCCGGCCCCTCCGGCCCCTCCGCCCGCTCGGGCCCGGCCATGGCCACGAGCCCCTCGGGCCTCACCCTGCTCTTCGGGGGGGCCGGGGCGGGAAGCACGGCCCATTCCGACACCTGGGAGCTCGCCTCGCCCACCGGGACCTGGCAAGAGCTCGCTGCCGCAGCGTCCACTGCCCCGTCGGCGCGCACCGTAGCGGCGATGGTATGGGACCCCGAGATGTCTGAGTTCGTGCTCTTCGGTGGTGTCAGCCACACCGGCTACCACGGCGGCACCTGGGCCTTCGACTCAGCGACCGCCACCTGGTCGGAGCTCGCGACGACCGGCTCGCCCTCGCCTAGGGCCGGCGCCGCCATGGCCGCCTTGCCGAACGGGGACATAGTCCTCTTCGGCGGCCTCGGCTCCTCGGGCTTCCTCGGCGGCACGTGGGTCTTCGACCCGACCACGACGACTTGGTCCGAGCAGTCAGGCCCTGGCCCTTCGGCCCGCTATTCGGCCGCCATGGCGGCTGACGGGGCGGGCAATGTGGTCCTCTTCGGTGGCCTGGGGCCGAGCGGCTACGAGTCCGGCACATGGTCGTACAACCCGACGGCCGGCACCTGGTCCGAGGTGGCGACCTCTGGGGCTGCCCCTACTGGCCGCTTCGGCGCCTCGTTCGCCTACGGCCCCTCGGCGAAAGGCTTCGTCCTCTTCGGAGGCGAGGGCACCGCCGGTTTCAGCTCCGCGACCTATAGCTACGACCCGGCCACGGCGACCTGGGCCGCCCTGGAGCCGTCGGTGTCCCCGACGCCGAGGGACGGGGCCGCCATGAGCTACGACCCGCCCGCCAATGTCTTCGTCCTCTTCGGTGGGTGGACCGGTTCCAACTACCTAAGCGGCACCTGGGAGCTCCCGGGCTAAAGCCCAGCCGCACCACCAGGCAAGGCCCAGACTTAGAGACAAGGAGCAGCACACATGGACAAAGAGAACCCGGGCACTGTCAGCCCCGAGCACTACGAAGCACCCGAGCTCCGGGCACTCGGCACCTTGGCCGAGCTCACCGAGACGAACTTCACCGGCACCAACGGGGACTATTTGTTCTTCGGGTATGGCGGCACCAGCTAGCGCGCCCATTTGCTCGGGACGGGCGCCGGCCGTGGAGGCCCTCAGCGCCTACGAGGTCGCCACCGGCTTCCCCTTGGGCGCCGGCGCCTGCCCAGCGCCGGCCAGAGGGCGGAGCGCTGCGGCGCACGCCTTGGCGGTGCTGGAGGAACTCGTCTCGGGCGCGCTTTCCCGCCCGCCTTGCGTCGTGCAGTTCTCCGGCGGGCGGGACTCCTCGGCGCTACTGGCCGTGGCCGCAAGGGTTGCCCGCCGGGAGGGCCTGGCCCTGCCGGTGGCGCTCACCCTGTGCTTCCCGGGGGAGGCCGAGGCCGAGGAGGGCTACTGGCAGGATCTCGTTGTGCGCCACCTCGGCCTCACCGACTGGGCCAAGGTCGACTCCGGCGAGGACGCCGACCTGGTCGGCCCGGCGGCAGGCGACGTCCTCCACCGCCACGGCGTGATCTGGTCGGCCCTGTTGGCGACAAGGGCCAGGACCATGGCGCTCGCCGCAGGCGGTTCGCTTATAAGTGGTGAGGGGGGCGACGAGGTCTTCGGCCCCCACCGGGCTACCCCGCTCGCCCGGCTGGCCCGGGGGCCCCGGCCCCGGGCGCCGGCCCACCTCGCCAAGGCCTCGGCCGGGGACCTCCTGCCCCGGCGCCTGCGGGCCGAGCACCTCCGGGCACGGTTCGCGGCGGACCTCGGCCTCGAGTGGCTGCGCCCAGAGGTGAGAGAGGACTACCTGGGCCGCCTCGCAGCCCAGTGGGCGGCCGAGCCGTTCCCGTGGGCAAGAGCCGTCCGATGGCTCACCTCCTGCCGCCACGTCGTCCTCGCGATCGCCAACGTGGCCGGCTTGGCGGCCGAGGCCGGGGCCCACTATTCCGCACCGTTCCTCGATCCGAGCTTCGTGGAGGCCCTGTCGGGTGCTTTTGGGCCCCTCGGCCCACCAGGCCGGACAGCCGCGATGCGCTCCTTTTTCGGCGGGCTGCTCCCAGACGAGCTCCTCTCGCGCGAGACCAAGGCGGTCTTCACGTTGCCAGCCTGGGGCCCGCGGACCAAGGAGTTCGTCGCCCGCTGGGACGGCAGCGGCTTAGACGAGGAGCTCGTGGACGTCGAGGCCCTCCGGCGCTGCTGGGCCGGGGGCAGGCCGAACACCCTGACCTTTGGCCTGTTGCAGCAGGCATGGCTCGCCAGTGGCACCTAGAGGGGCTGCCACCGAGCGCTGCCCGCCTGGTCACGCCGCTGCACTGGAGGACGCTCACCGTCAGTGTGGCCGAGCGGGACCCACTGTCGAGCCCCGCGCTGAACGGTGACGGCTTAGGCGGTCAGCGTCGGCGGACAACTGTTACGGCCGGGCGCAGAGCTTGGTTTCGCCGAGCGCCAGAAAGCGCGCGACTAGATCCCGCCGGACCATCGTGCGCAATGCACGCAGAACGGCACTTAAGCGGGCGGATCGGACGCTGGTACGACGGGCGGCTCTATCCTGGTGACGGTCGTGACCCTGTCGATGCTGCGGTCGAACGAAGCGACGGCGCCGGCGCCGCTCCGCTCAGCGCTGGCGACGAGGTACGCGTCAGCGAAGTCGAGGCGGTCGACCTCGTAAACCTCGACGGCTCGCAGAAGGAGCTCTGGGTCCACGACCCGCACAGCGTCGAACGCGATGACGGCTCGCAGTGCTTCTGCCACCTGTGGGCGCCCCACTTCGTAGAAGGACTCGAGGACGTAGACGACCTCCGCCGCGATCAGGTCGGGGAGAAGCAGGTCCTCGGCGTCGGCAAGAAAGCGCGTGGCGCGCTCGGCGAGGTCCGGGGGGTCGCCGGTGAGGTGGCGGATCAAGATGTTCGTATCGACGAACGCGCTCAACAGCGGGCTGCGGCTCGGGTGCGACGAGTGCGGCGAACGACATCGTCCCATGGCGTCCCGCGCCTATCAGCCGGCACCGTGACACTACCGGCTAGTTCCAGCAGGTCGGGTGCACGAGCCAAGACGGCGCGGCTGCCTTCGAGGCGGAACACCACGGCGTCCCCGTCATGGAGACCGAGCGCCTCGCGAACGGGCTTTGGGACGGTGAGCTGGCCCTTCGAGGTCAGCCGGGCGGCGACTTCCATTGATCCTCCTTACCTCACGACATTAGTAAGGATACCAGCCGTCCCGAACCGGCGTACAGAACGACTCCGCTCTGGTTGACATCTTGGCGCCAGAACGGCACATCTCGTGCCGGCCGGGCTGGGCACCGCCGAGCACGTAATCGGTGTTCGGTACCGTTCCAGGCCTGCCGCCGTGGAGGACTCCTTCACCGACAGTGGTGGCGCTCCCGTCCCAACACCCGGCTCATGCGTCGCCAGACAAGCAACCCACTAGCGCAGCAATCGAGTTCGCCATCGGCACCGGCCGAGTGGCCCTACCGCTCGCGGCCCGTGGCGTACCCGTGTCGGGGATCGAGCTGCCAACCGCCATGGCGGACCGGCTCCGCGCCAAGCCCAACGCCGAGCGTATCCAGGTGACGATAGGCGACATGGCGATGACCCGGGTCGCGCGGCGTTTCCGGCTCGTGTACCTCGTGTTCAACACCATCGGGAACCTGACCACCCAAGACGAGCAGGTCGCCTGCTTCGCTAACGCCGCGGCACACCTCGAGCCAGGAGGAGCCTTCCTGGTCGAAGTCGGCGTGCCAGACCTTGCGCCGGCTCCCTCCCGAGGAAGACGCCCGGGTCTTCGCCCACGCGCCGGGGTACGTCGGCTACGACCGTTACGTCGACTTCGTCGCCCAGCAGGCCGTCTCGCACCACTTCGTCGCCGACGGCACCGCTGTCAGCGAGTCGACGACACCGTTCCGGTACGTTTGGCCGTCCGAGCTTGACTTGATGGCCAGGCTGGCCGGCATGACGCTCCGGTACCGCTGGGCCGGCTGGGACCCTTCTCCGTTCACCAGCGAAAGCACATCCCAGGTCTCGGTCTGGGAGAAACCGAACGATCACCCCTAACTTCACTGAAAGCTCGGTTGTCATCGACCCGCCTGACTCTCGCCGGCGTCGAGTCGATCACGGTAGCCACGCAAGCCGACGAAAAGCCCCTGGGGCGGCCCGGCCACCTCTCCGGAGGGTGTTCATGCGGGTGCTCGTCAGGCATGCCATCACCGTTTCGGTGACCACAGTTGTGACCACAGTTCGCCCTGATGTCCCCACTCCAAAGAAGCGTATTCTCCCTAGTCACGAGGTGTGAATTCTACATGATAAGACATAGATGGACCGATTGCCGACATCTTCTAAGCGGCGGGTCGCAGGTTCGAGACCTGCCGGGGGCGCCGACCAGTCCTCCGCGCGCACCTGCGCCGCCGAGGCGCCGGTGTCGCTGCCACGATCGTAGAGGGTGACTGCGACATCGAGCGCGCTTTCTCTGGGCTGGTAGACGACGTCGAGTTGCAGCGCATCGAACAGCGCCCTCAGTTCGCCCTGTGGCGCCGCGTCGAGCGAGGTGGCGAGGATCGGCAGGCGGTCCAGCAGCGGCGCGACGTCTGCCAACGTGGGCGCCTCTGTCGCCGAGTCTCGGGCGAGTGCCACGAGCCGCTCGCGCCGCTCGGCGATTGCGTCCTCCAGCTCGTCCACGCGCTGGCCG
>JBOGGK010000583.1:0-4333 GCA_050744045.1 Acidimicrobiales bacterium
GGGCCACATTGGCCGCCACCGCCCCCAGGTCCACCTCGACCCAGGCCGGCCGGAGCCAGGCCGCCACCCGGGGAGAGGTGAGGGCGGGGCCGCTCATCCCTCCATCACCCCCGACAGCCAGGCCGCCACGAGGTCGGGGAGGTCCCCGGCGAGGAGCCCCTCTGAGTGGCCGGCGCTGCCGGCGCGGCCGTGGACGTGGGCGGCGAGCGCGGCCGCTTCGAACGCCGGCACTCCTCTGGCGAGGAACGCCCCGATGACCCCCGAAAGCACGTCGCCCGTCCCCGCCGTGGCGAGACGGGGGCCCCCCGAGGTCGACAGGAGCGCCCGGCCGTCAGGGGCGGCGACGACCGTGGTCGACCCTTTGAGCAACACGATGGCCCCGCTCCGGGCGGCCGCTTGGCGGGCGGCGCCCAGGCGGTCCGGTCCCGGCGGGTGGCCGGCGAGGCGGGTCAGCTCGCCCACGTGCGGGGTGACGACCGTGGGCACCTCCCGCTTGGCCACGACGGCGGCCAACGCGTCGATGCTGCCGAAGGCGTTGAGCCCGTCGGCGTCGACTACCGCCGGCACGGGGGCGGCCGCCAGGAGCAGGCCAACCTCGCCCCCGGGGGTGCTCGGGCCCACGCCGGCGCCGACCCCAGTCACCGGGCCCAGGCCGGGGCCGACGACGAGCGCCTTGACCCTGGAGATCCCGACCAGGACATGCTGGTGCCAGCCGGAACGAGGCACGGGCAGGTGCACCAGTTCCCCCGGCGCCAACACGGACGGGTCGACGCCCGGCATCGACAACCTGACGTAACCGGCGCCGGCCCGGAGGGCGGCACGGCTCACCAACCACGGTGCTCCGGTCATGCCCGGGGAGCCGGCTACGACCTGGACGGCGGACTGCCACTTGTGCGCCTCCCGGGGGCGGCGGGGGAGCCTGGCGGCAACGTCGTCGTCTTCGACCAGCCAGCACCTCGCCGCCGCGTCGACCAAGGCCCCGAGGCCTATGTCTGCCATCTCCACCCCCCCTGCCAGTTCGGGCCCTGAACCGAGTAGCAGACCTGGCTTCCACGAGGCGAACGTAACCGTGGCGGCCGCGGGCAGGGCCGCTCCGCCCTCTGGCACCTCACCGGTCAGGCCGTTGAGCCCCGAGGGTATGTCCACCGCCAGCACACGGCTGGCCGGGGCAGGGGTGGGCGGGGCATAAGCCCGCTGGAGGCCGGTCCCGTAGGCCGCGTCGATGACGAGGTCGGCGGGCGCCAGCGCCTCGCCGGGGCGCAGGGCGCCGGCTTCGAGCACCTCCACCTTCGCCCCCCGGCGGGCCAGGAGCCCGGCCGCGGTACGGCCATCGGCCCCGTTATTGCCCTTTCCTGCCACGACGAGGACCGTCTTGGCGTAGGCGCCGCCGAGGAGGCGGGTCGCCCGCCGGGCAACGGCTGCCCCCGCCCGCCCGACGAGCACCTCCACCGGCTCGCTCGCCTGGCGGTCCACGCCCGCCATCTCTTCAGGGGCCAGGACCGGGACCACCCGGCCAGGTTAGGACGGCGGGCGCGGGGCGCCAGGGGCCCGGGCGTTCAGGAAAGCGCCACCACGAAAGCGGCCGCGGCGGTGGAGGTGTGCGAGAGCGACACCAGCCAGTTGCGCACTGCCTGTTCGGCGGACAGCTCGGCAGCGCGGCCCGACAGCGCCAGGTGGGGTTCGCCGCTTTCGCGCCGCCGCACCTCGACTTCGGGAAAGGCAAACGCGCCCAGGCCGACGCCCAGGGCCTTCATGACCGCCTCTTTGGCAGCGAAGCGAGCGGCCAGGGAAGGGACCGGGTCGGCCAGGCCGGCCGCGTAGGCGCGTTCGCCGTCGGTGAACAGGCGCTCGCGAATGGCCGGCCGGCGGGCGAGGACAGCCGAGAAACGGGCTATGTCCACCAGGTCGAGGCCCACGGCCAGGGGCGCCCTCATGGTGCCTGAGCGGACGAGGCCCCGGCCCAGTGCCGGGCCAGCACGGCCACCGGCTCGGTCAACAGCTCGATCATGCTCAGGTGGCCGAGGACGCCGTCGTCGAAGCGGGGGCAGATCTCGGTCACTGCGTCGACGAGGGCGGTGTAGCGGCCCTGGTAGGAGGAAAGGACCGACTTGGCCAGCAGGGGAGGGAGGCGCTCGGCGAAGCGGGCGTGCAAGAGGGTGAGCCCGCTGACCCGGCCGCCCTTGGCTTCGGGGACCATGAGGCCGGTGCGCCCGTCGTGGAGGCCCTTGAAAGCGGTGACCTCCCGGCGCTGGACGGCGCGGTGCTTGGTCCCCCGGAGCCGGCCGTCGGTCGCCGTACGCGACGGGAGCCCGCTGGCGATGCCACCCCGGTCGAGTACCCCGATGGTCGCTCCCGCCAGCTCGTCTGCCCCGTCCCCGGGCGCCAGGTGGATGTAGTAGCGGGTGTAGCCGAGCACCTCCTCCACGGCCGGGCCGAGCCCGGCCAGCGTGCGCATTGCCCGGTAACCGAGCGACTCCGGCGATGCCCCTGCCGCCCGCACCTGGCCCACCAGCTCGGCCTCCGAGAGAGCCTCTTCGCGGCGCGAGACGCCGACGGTCACGGTCTTCGCCTGGTGCTTTATCGCGTCTATGGGACGGGTGAGCTCGTCGATGGCGCGGTCGAGGGCGGCAACGAGGTCGGTGGCAACGGCCGCCGGCGTGCCCGTCTTGCCCATCTCCGCCTCGTAACCGTCAACCGGCAGCGCCCCGGTGGCGTAACGCAACAAGTTGACGAGGTGGGCCGCCGTCGAGGCGTTGAGGTGGCCGTCGTAGGTGCCCGAGCGCAGCCCCGCCAACGCGGGCGCCACTGCCGCCTCGAGGCCCGGCCTCGAGCGGTCCAGGGCCAGTGGCCCGGTCGCCAGCTCGGACTGGAGCAGTGCCCTCGCCCGACGGAGCGGCTGGGCCTGGCCATCTATGGCGAGGGCTGCTTCATAGCCGAAGACGTGGCCCACCATGGCGGAAAGGACGAAAGCGAGCTCGGGGTGGCACCGGGGTACCCACAGGACGTCGCGGGCGGCGCCGGCGCCAGTTGGCGAGAGACGGTGCTCGCCATCGGTGGCGATCACGACCGGCAGGGCCTTATGGGCACGGAATATCTCGACCTCTTTGGCTATGTCGCTGGCGTTGGGGCCGCTGGCGCTCGCCGCGCAGACAATTATGAGAGGTTCGGAGGAAAGGTCGATGTGCTTTTTGTCTTCGGTCGCGTCGACGCTTATGCTCTTGTAGCACAGCTCCGAGAGCTTTATGCGCACCTCGGCGGCGGCCGCCCGGTCGGGGCCGCTGCCGACGACGGCCCAGGAGCGGCGGGGGGGCGCCACGGCGGCGGCGACCCTGGATATCTCTGCTCGGCGCTCCAACACCTCCTGCATCAGCGACGGCAGCTCCCGCAAGCCCGAAAGGACGCCGTCCGTGCCTGCCCCCGCCGCCCGCCCGTCGCCGGTCTCACCGGCGGCGTCGGCGAGGCCGGCGGCCAGGAGGAACCCGGCCGCCACTTGGGAATAGAAGGCCTTTGTCGACGCGACCGCCATCTCGACGTCGCGGCCGTCAGAGGTGTAGAGCACGCCGTGCGCCTTTTGCACCAGGTCGCTGTTCCTCCGGTTGACTATGGCGATCACGGGAGCGCCCCGGGCACGGGCGAGGTCGACCGTGCGGTTGGTGTCTGTGGTCGTGCCCGACTGGCTGATGGCGATCACGAGCCAGCTGCTCATGTCGTCGGGGAGCCCGGCCCCGCCTGCGGGCCCCCACCCGGAAAGCTCGGTGGCGGGCATGGCCTTCACCACCAGCTGGGGCAGGGCCCGCCCGACCGCGGCCGCCACCGCTTGGGCGGCGACCGCGGCCGTGCCCTGGCCGATGACGAGGGCCCCGTGGACATGGCCGGACCGCAGGGCGTGGCGCAAGGCGCTGGGTATGACGTCATCGCCCAAGCGGGCGGCAAGCTCGCCATTTCTCCCCTCCACTATCTTGGCGCGCACGGTCTTGCGCACCGAAATAGGCGACTCGGATATCTCCTTCAAAAAGAAATGGCGGAAGCCCCGCCGGTCGACGTCCCTCGTCGTTATCTCCGCCGCTTTTACCTCCGCTCGCGATATGGGGAGCTCGGCGCCGTCGTAGCGCCACCGGGACAGCCCGGCCAAGGTGCCTGCGCCCTGGCGCCCACAGGTGAGCACCTGCCCGCCCTCGGCGCCCTCCATGCGGAGGTAGCAGCCGGCCTCCTCGACCAGCCCGTAGGGTTCGCTCGCCACCACGAAGGCGTCTTCGGCCAGCCCGATGTTCAGGCTCTGGCCGCTCCCCCGCAGGGCGAGGAGCAGCTCCCAGGGAGCGGCGGAGGCGTTGGC
>JBOGGK010000584.1:0-3974 GCA_050744045.1 Acidimicrobiales bacterium
GCGCTCGCCACCCGAGAGTGCCCGGGGCTTCCTTTCGAGCAGGTGGCCGATGCCGAGCAGCTCCGCCGCCCAGCGTGCCTTTTCGAGCCTGGCCGGGCGGGGCACGTGCTCGGCCTTGAGTGGGAACTCGATGTTCTCCTGGACCGACTTGTGCGGGTAGAGCGCGTAGCTCTGGAAGACCATGGCGATATGGCGGGCCCGGGGGGGCAGGTCGTTCATCGGCCGCCCACCGATGAGGACCTGCCCGGTGCTGGGTCGTTCGAGGCCGGCGATCATGCGTAGGAGCGTCGTTTTGCCAGACCCTGACGACCCGAGCAGGACCAGGAACTCGCCCTCGGCGGTGGCGAAGCTGACACCGTCGACCGCGTTGGCCTGGCCACCTTCGTACCGCTTGGTGAGGTCCCGGACCTCGACGACGGCCACGGCTAACTGACTAGGCCCTTCTTCCGCCAGCTGGCGAAGATCGGCTTGATCTGGCGTTCGGCTTCTGCCACCGACTCCTTGGCGCTCTGGCTGCCCTGGGCCACCCTCGCCATCATCTGGGGCAGGACGAAGGTGTCGAAGACCTCGGCAACGGCGGCGTTGGCGGGGCCGGGGTACCCCACGTTGGTCGTCCAAGCAGCGGAGTGCTCGAGCAACTCGAGCTTGTCGGCGGGCCGGGACCCGAACGGGTCCCTCGCCAGCCAGCCATTCAGCTCGGGCACGTTGCGCTTGAACGCCGGGAAGTCGTACAGCTCGGACTGGTAGGTGCCGGAGGGGTCGTTGACCGACAAGTTGAGGCAGAACTCCTTGGCCGCGTCGGCGTTCTTGGAGAAGTTGGGCACGATGTAGACGAGGACTACGTGCTGGCTGGCGAAGCCCAGCCCGGTCGGGCCCTTTAGGGCCGGTGTGAAGAAGACGTCGTTGGCCACCTTGGGGTTGTCGGACTGGGCACTGCGGTAGGCGGAGATCGAGTTGAGGATGTACGAGAGCACCCCAGCAATGAGGCCCTCGTTGTTGGAAGCCGAGTTCCAGGCGAAGACCTCGGCGGACATCGTCTCTTTGTAGAGCTTGGCCATGTACTCGACGGCTCGGATGGTCTCGGGCGAATTGAGCACGATCTTCTCGTGCTTGTCCTGCACGGATCCCCCGTAGGACCAGATGAGCGCCCGGGCTGCCATGTTGGAGTCGATCTCGTTGGACATGCCGATGCCCATGGCCACGCCGTACTTGTCGTTTATCGCCTTGCCACCTTTCAGGAGCTCCTCGTAGGTGGCAGGCCCTTTAGGGAACCCGACTTTCTCCCAGAAGCTCTTGCGGTAGTCGCCCGGGTCCGGGACCCAGACGTGGGTGTAGCCGTAGTACTTGTCCGTCGTCGGGTTGTAGCTCGAGGCCTTGGCGAAGCTCTGCTGGGGGCCGAAGCGCTTGACCGCCTCGGCGTTGAGGTCGGCCAGGTTGAGGACGCTCTTTTCCAAGGTCGCCGGAGGGCTCAGCCACTCGATGAGGTCGTGGCCCGAGCCGGCGGCGATCTCGGCGGCCGTGTGGGCGGGGATATCGGCGAGGTTTATGTGGTCAACGCTGACGTCCACCCCGACATGGCGTCCCCACTCCTTGGCGTAGCTGTCGAACCACTTGTCGTAACGCGGCACGAAGTGGCTCCACTGGAGGATCTTGAGCTGCCCCGAGAGCTTGGTGCTGGGCGGCAAAAAGCGGTTCCTAGGCGCCTCCGTCCCGATGCCACCAAGTACGTTGGCGAGCGTCCTGCGGGCACCCCCGCCGAGCGCTCCCGCTCCCGCCACCGCACCAGCCATCCCAAGGAACTGCCGTCGCGAAACGCCTTGTTCTTCCTCAGTCATTATGCCCCCTCTCTTCGGTTGTGTTCGCGCTGTGCCGGCCCCGGGGCGAGCGCCTCAGGGGACCGAGCACCTCTATTAGGGGCACGACCCCTGACCGGCTGCTGGGCTTAGCCTAGCCACAGGCCGCGACGGCCACGGTACGCCAGCTCGAGAGGGGAACAAGTGTTCCCCTATGTCCGCCCACCGGTGACGCGGCCCGTTAGCCGCGCCCGGCTGGCAGAGGGCTGCGCAGCGCCGCCAGCTGCGCCCGGCAGGACGTGGAAATGTACGTGGGAACGCCCGGCACGCCCACGCCGCGGGTAGGGGCGGATCTTCACCGCGCCCACTCCCCAGCTCTCGCGCACCGACTCGGCGGCCCTCGACAGGCCAGCCAGGACATCGCCCATTTCGGCGAGGGGGAGATCGGCCAGGGTGCCGACGTGGGGGCGGGGGACGAGGACCAGGGAGCCGGTCGAGCGCCCCGAGCGAGGGCTGACAAGCACCCACGAGAGGCCCTGCCTCAGGACCTGGTCACCCGAGGATGCCACGCGGCACCACTGGCAGCTTGTCGTCGCGATCTACCTTTCGCCCAGGTTAGGGCCAGGTTGGCGGCACACGAAGGATCGTCCTCGGATATAGGCAACCAGACATGCCGCCCCGAGTCAAGCTCCGGTGGCGAGCTGCCCCGGCGTGCCACGTTAGGAAAGACGCGAAAAAACCGATGTGGCGGAAAGCCGGACGGGTTATCCGAGCGGCGTCCGCCTTGTCGCGACCAGGGCATGAAGTCGGCAGGTGCCAGGGACGATAGCAATCAGGGGCGGCCGCCTTATCGAGACGGAGGCCGCCGTCAGCCCGAACCCCCTTCGACATAAAGCGTCGCCTGTCGATACCCAAGCGCAGTAAAGGACGCGCTCGAGCCGATGCGGCGCGCCCGGGTGGCCACGGCGCCTCGCCGCAAGGGGCGGGCCGCGCTCGGGAGGGACCGACATGCAAAGGACTGTTGCGAGGTTGCACCGCTCACGCTGGCTCGTCGTCAGCCTCGTGGCGGCGGCGGTCCTGGTGGCGGGCGCGCTGCCCCTCGTGCGGGGCATGGGCGTCACTGCCCAGGGCGCCGGCGCCTCTATCGTCTCGCCCCCCAGCCCGGCCGTGCCGGTGTGCGGCGTGGCCAACCCTGGCGGGGCCGGCGCGGGGGCGTTCGAAACACCGGCAACCTATACCGCGGCACCTACTGGTGCGGGGCCCAATACGGTCTACCCGTCAACCCAGGTGAAGAGCTTTTACTTCGACAGCGCCAGCGGCGACGTGTACGTGAGGGCTGGTGCTTCCATCGTCGTGGTGAACCGGGCGGGGGAAGTCGTCAGCACCTTGGCCATCCCCTCGGCCACGACCGCCGGCGACAGCTTGGCGACGGGCAACGTCAACCTCTCCGTCCTGGTCGACCCCGGCGGCAACGTCTATTTCATGATGATGCAGGGCTATGTGTTCGACCTCGTCCAACTCAGCCCGTCAGGGGTACAGGACTGGGACCTGGAGGTGCCCGGTACGCCGAACGGCCTCTTCGCTTGGCACGACGCCGCCGGCAACTGGGCGGCCGCCTACATCAGCCGGCAGTCCCAGTCCGAACTGGTGTCTCCCTCGGGGACAGTCGCCACCGGGACCGAGCCCGTACCGAGCGCCGGGAACACCGAATGGGTGAGCCCGGCTCCCGGGGGCGGGCTGATCTATAACGACGGCAGCTACGTCCACGTGCTGGCGCCCACCGGGTCACCAGCGCCGGCTTCCCCGGGGGCAGTCCCCGAGTTCGGCAACAGCAGCTCCTCGCCGGCTGACCTGCCGGGCGCACCGCTCGGTTTCGGCAGCGGCGGTGTGGTCGAGGCGGACGGCAATATATATGTGGGCGCAGCCGGGCCGGGGCTCGACGTGTTCAGCCCGAGCGGGGTCTACGAAGGCGAGGCACCGGGCAATGTGCTCGGAGACGTGGCGGGGTCGCCGCTCTACTACGACGCCTCAGACCAGAGCCTGCTCTTCCAGGGCTCGGACGGGGTGGCCTCGGTCTCCCTCTCGGCGCTGCAGGCCCTCGTGACCTCGCCGAGCGCTCCCACTCAGGACGGCTTCGGCGATGCCCTGGGGGTGGGCGCCGGGCTGAGCGCGGGCTCGACC
>JBOGGK010000585.1:0-2339 GCA_050744045.1 Acidimicrobiales bacterium
GTGCTACCCCGAGCGGCGCCGCCGGCGAGCCTCGGCGCGCCGCTCGGCTGGGAGCCGGCCAAGCACCGTGTCCTCCTGGCCGGAGTGGTCGACGAAGGCCATCATGGCAGCGATGGCACGGTGGCCGGCTTTCTCCGCGATCAGCCGGTGCATCTGCTGGCAGACGTGGCGGTACTCGGGATGGCCCTGGGGGGTGGTCCGCAACTCGAGGACATGCATGGCCTCCCGGGCGTTCATCTGCACGCTGTAACGGGCCCGGTGCGCCAGGGTCACGGCGTAGGAAGCCACTTGCCCCCCGAACCGTCCGACCAGTGCCTCGTACAGCCCCGCCGACCGGCCCATGACGTCGCGGTAGACGCCCTCGCCCCCGGCGGCGCTCACGACCGCTGGCATCGTGTAACCGTGGTGGGGCGTCAGGCCTTGCCATTCGATTGTCAGCAGCCTGTGGCGCTGCAGGTCCCGGAAAGCTCCGTAATCCGATATGACGTCGAAACGGTAACTGCATCGCTCCAGTGCCCGGCCGGGCCGGTGCCGGCGGTTGGCGCGTTTGCCGGCGTACGTAGCCATGATCTCCATGCGTTGCTCGCACGACAGTGCACAAACGCGCGAAATTATCTCCTCCTCTGCCAAGTGGGAGTAGGGGTACAGCATTGCTGCCACCAACTTGGTCTCCGCGTCGGGGTCCCAATCGACCAGTTTCACCGCAGGGCTCGCTACTTCCGGCCCGACACCTTGGCCGGCGCCCTCGTCGCCCAGGGCGCGGGCCAGGTCGTTCATGGCCTCGTCATTCTTCTCCATGTAAGCCGACCAGGCGCCGCCCCGGTCGGCCACGTCGACGCGTCGGACCCACGAGGGGATCACCTTCCGCAGTTCGGTCAACATGAGCTCGGCGTACTGGCGCGCCTCGGGCAGAGGGTGGGCCCGCATGCGCAGGAGCAGGCTCTCGTAGCCCTGGCCCGAACCGTAGATGCCCAGGTTCGACGTCGCGGCCGCCGGTAAGAGCCCGCGCACGGTGTCGAAGGCCTTCGCCTTCAGGGCATGGCGGTAAGCGAGGTCACTTTCACCTTGTGCCTTGGGATTTTCCTTCGAGTACCACTCGTAAACCCGTGCCAGCAGCTGGGCGTACCCGTCGAACAACCTGTCCATGTCGCCCACGTAGCGCGCCCCGAAGGGCGAGGCCAGCACCTCCGGGCTGCGGTAGTAACGGTACCGACCGCTTGGGAGCCGGGTGTCGTAGGCGACGTAGCGGGTGGACTTCTCCATGTAGGACATGAGCCGGCCCCGCTCGAGGACCTTGGTCAGCAGGTTCGAGGCCTGCTCGCAGGCCAGGTGCACGCCCCCGAGCTGGGCCACCGAGTCGTCGCCGTACTCGAAGAAGACCTTCTCGTAGAGCTGCTCGGCCCGAGCCAGGCCAACCGTGGCGTCGACCCCGTGGTCGCCGCTCAGGTCGAGGTCGCCAACGAACTCGTCGAGGAAGAGCCGGCGCAGGCTCTTGGACGAGCGGGAGTACCGGGCGAACAGAGCGCCCTTCACCACCTCGGGCAGGTTCACCAGAGCGAACACGGGCCCTTCGAGATTGGTGAAGTACCGGCGCAGGATCTCGGCCTCCTCGGCGCTCCAGGTCTCGGGGGTGTAGGGGGCTTCGGCGGCGTGAGCGGTCATGCGAGGTGCCAGCCTATGAGCCGGCCTGGCCCGGGTGGGGGATGCTCCGGGGGTTACGGCGCCGGTTGGGCTGCCGGCACGATGGCCACGGCCAGGCCGTCGTAGCCCTTTTCGCCCACGGTCTGGAGGACGCTCGCGACGACGCCCGGCTCGGCGCCCATCGCCTCGAGGAGCCGGCGGGTGCCCACCACGCCGGCGTCGGTACTCGCGGCGTCGGCGACCTGGCCGTCGCGTACGACGTTGTCTACCACGATGGCCCCCCCAGGGCGGGTCAAGCGCAGTGCCCACCGGAAGTAGGCCGGGTTGTTGGGCTTGTCGGCGTCGATGAACGTGAGGTCGAAGCTGGCTTCGCCCTCTTCCTCGGACAACCGCGGAAGGCTCTCCAGCGCAGTCCCAACCCGTACTTCGACGGTGGCCGCCAGGCCGGCCCGGGCCAGGTTGGCCCGGGCGACCTCGGCATGGCGGGGCTCGAGCTCCAGGCTCACTAGGCGGCCCCCTGCCGGCAGGGCACGCCCGAGCCATATGGCGCTGTAACCGCCGAGCGTGCCCACCTCCAACACCCGTCTGGCGCCCATCAGGCGAGCCAGGACGTGGAGGAACCGCCCTTGCAGGGGCGACACATTGATCGCCGGTAACGCCGCTTGCTGGCTCGCCAGCCGGACCTCGCGCAGCAGGTC
>JBOGGK010000586.1:0-4021 GCA_050744045.1 Acidimicrobiales bacterium
AAGTATGACAGCTACATCGGCCCCCGCCCCATCGGCCCCCGCCCCATCGGCCCCCGCCCCAACCTCGCCTGCCCGGCCTGCCCGGCCTGTCGGGGCGAGCGTGGCCGATCTGGTCCTCGGCTGGGACCACCTCGAATGGTGGGTTGGCAACGCTCGGGCCATGACGGCCTGGCTGTGCGGCGGCTTCGGGTTCGAAGTGGCGGCCTATTCCGGCCCCGAGACCGGCCGGGAGGACAGGGTGAGCTATCTGCTGCGCCAAGGTGACATCCGCTTCGTGGTGACAGCGGGGCTGTCGCCTACATCAGAGGTGGCCCGTCACGTCCTCGCGCATGGGGACGGCGTCCGCAACGTCGCCTGGTCTGTCGCCGACCCCTCAACGACTGCGGAACTGGCAGAACGGCGGGGGGCCAAGGTGGTCGCCGAGCCCTCCACCGAGGAGGGCGACCAGGGATCTGTCACGTCTGCCGCGATCGCCACTTATGGCGAGACCCGCCACCTGCTCGTCAACCGTTCGGGCTGGCACGGCACCTGGGGGCCGCAGTTCAGCGCCGACCGCCTACCGCCCGCCCGCCTAGCCCCCGCTGTCGAGCTCTCTTCGATCGACCACGTTGTCGGCAACGTCGAAGAAGGGCGCCTGGACGACTGGGTCGCCTGGTACCACGACGTGCTCGGGTTCGAAGAGATGACCCATTTCAACGCCGACCAGATCTCCACGCAGTACTCCGCTCTGCGCTCGACCGTCGTGCATAATGGGCGCGGGGTCGTCTTGCCGATCAACGAGCCGGCGCCGGGCCTCCGGAAGAGCCAGATCACCGAGTACTTGGAGGCGTTCGGGGGGCCTGGTGTCCAGCACATCGCCTTGGCGACGCGCGATATCGTCAGCGCCGTGGCGAGGATGAACGAGCGTTCCGTCCGGTTCCTCGACATGCCTTCGACCTATTACGACGACGCCCGGCAACGTTGCGCCGGGTTCGACCTGCCATGGGCAGACCTGGAAAGGTTGGGCATCGAGGTGGACAAGGACAGCGGTGGTTACTTGCTCCAGATATTCAGCGAGACCATGGCCGACCGGCCCACTACCTTCATGGAGGTCATCCAGCGCGAGGGAGCTACCGGTTTCGGTGAGGGCAATTTCAAGGCACTGTTCGAGGCGATCGAGCGCGAGCAGGCGCGGCGCCACAACCTGTGACCCGCCTTCCCGCCGCACAACGCCCTCTCCCGTTCCCTCTTGGCGGCTTCGACGACGAGTGCCGGCTGCGACGAGTGCCGGCTGCGACGATGAGTGCCGATTGGACGGCGCAGGCACCCGCGGCCAGGTGGCTCGCCCGCCTCGCCGCCGCTGAGGCACGCCTGGGCTCCCTGGGGAGGCAGGGTCGCCGGCTTGGGCTCACCACGCCGGACCCGGGCGGCGAGGAACGTTGGCAGGATGCTCAGGTCTGGGCACACCTGGCGGAGTTCCCACGCTACTGGACGGAGCAGCTCCAAAGAGTGCTGAATGGCCCGCCCCCTCAGCCCGTGCCGTTCGGGCGCACCAAATCCGACCCGGGCCGGCGAGCGGCCGTCGCGGCGGCGAGGCCTGAGGAGGTCGGTCGCTACCTGAGCGTCATGCTGGTGGGCTGCGGTCGCCTCCGCGATCTTCTGTCTGCAATCGGTGACGCAGGCTGGGAGCGTCGTGGTGTACACCCGAGCCTCGGGGAGATGGACGTCGGAGCGATCTTGGAGGAGTTCCTCGTGGGCCACCTGGAGGAGCACGCGGCACAATTGGAGACCCTGGCCCCGGAAGCGCCGTGACAGTCCCCGAAGAGCCCATTGCCAGGCCTGCCGACGAACACGGCGAAGCCACGCACGGGTTCGGCCTACAGAACCTTCCCTACGGGGTGGACGAAGCCGGCCACGTCGTCACCGCCTACGGGGGCCACGCGGTCGACCTCGCGGCGCTGGCCCGTACCGCGGGCGGCTCCGGGGCCGCTGCCGCCCTGCCCGGGCCGGAGGTCTTCTCGTCGGGGTCGCTGAACGCGTTCATGGCGCTCGGGCCGCCGACATGGGCGGCTACCCGCCGCTGGCTGCGCCGGTACCTAGCCGGAGCCCCCAGGCCCGCCACGCCCGCCGGCACCACCAGCCCCACTGCCGGCCCCGGCCCCACCGCCGGCACCACCAGCCCCACTGCCGGCCCCGGCCCCACCGGCCCCGCCCACCTCCCCCCAGAGGCGGTGCGGCCGTTGGAAGACGTGCGCCTAGTGCTGCCGTTCGAGGTCGCCGACTATGTCGACTTCTATTCGTGCGAAGCGCACGTAAGGGCGATGGGCCAGCTCCTACGACCGGGTGAGGACCCGCTCCCGCCCGCTTGGCGCCACCTCCCGATCGGTTACCACGGCCGCTCGGCCACGGTGGTGGTGAGCGGGGAGCAGGTGCCCCGTCCCCGAGCGATCGTGGCCGGCCCTCCCGGCCCCCAGTACGGGCCTGCCCGGCGCCTCGACGTCGAGGCGGAGCTCGGCTTTGTCATCGGGGAAGGCAACCGACGGGGCGAACCCGTGCCCGCCAGCCGTGCCCGCGAGCACGTCTTCGGGGTGGTGGTGGTCAATGACTGGAGTGCCCGCGACGTGCAGGCCTTCGAGTACCGGCCATTGGGGCCGTTCCTGGGGAAGTCCTTCGCCACCTCCATCTCGCCGTGGGTCGTGCCCCTGGAGGCTCTGGAGCCCTGGCGGGTGCCCGGGCCGGCGCAGGAACCCTGCCCGGCGCCTTACCTGGAGGCGCCCGAGCCGAGAGGTTTTGCCATCACCCTCGAGCTGGCGCTCAACGGCACTGCCATCAGCACCGTGGCGGCGGCCGGGCTTTACTGGTCGATGGCGCAGCAGTTCGCCCACCTCACGGTCAACGGTGCTGCCACCCGGACCGGCGAGCTGTTCGCCACTGGGACTATCTCCGGCCCAGGGCCGGGGGAGGCAGGCAGCCTTATGGAGCTCACCTCGGGCGGGAGCCAGCCTCTTGTGCTTGGCGACGGGTCTCAGCGCACCTGGCTCGAAGACGGCGACGAAGTAGTGGTCCGGGCCTGGTGCGGGGAAAGGGGCCTTCCGGGGTGGATCTCGCTCGGGGAGGTGCGCGCCGTGGTGGTACCTGCAGGTGCTGCCGTAGCCGGCCCCAGCACCGGCCGGGCGCCGGTGACCGAGCGAAGGGGTGGCCGTGCCTACCCAGCGAGCGTGCCCACCGGGGGCACTGAGCCCGCCGGCACGATGCGCGCCGAGCCCGCCGGCACGATGAAGGCAGCACGAAAGAAGGTGGTAGGGCAGTGAGGTACGTGTCCGTCGGAGAGGTGCCGCGCACGCGGCACACGCTGCACTACGGGCCCGGAGGGGCTCGCTTAGCCGAAGAGCTCATGGGCGAGGAAGGTTTTTCGGGTGCTTCGTCGTTGCTCTACCACCGCCACTCCCCGAGCGCCCTCTCGGCGGTCGGGGCGGTGGAGATGGCGCGTCCCGAGATGCACCCCAACGACCCGCTTTCCCCGTGGCACCTGCGCACGGGCAAATTGGAAGGTGGGGCCGACGCCGTCACCGGCCGCGTCGACCTCCTCGCCAGCGAGACGCTCACCATCAGTTACGTCGTGGCCAGCGCCGCTAGCGGGCTTTTCCGCGACAGCCGCGGGGACGAGCTTTACTTCGTGCAGTCGGGGAAAGCGGTGGTGGAGACGGTCTTCGGGGTGCTGGTGGCCGCTCCGGGCGACTACGTGGTGGTGCCTGCCTCGACCACTCACCGCCTCGTCCCCGACAGCTCCGCCGGGCCGCTGCGCGCCCTGGTCCTGGAGGCGAAAGGCCACATCGACCTTCCGGCGCGCTACCTGACCCCACGGGGCCAGCTAAGAGAAGGTGCCCCCTACAGCGAAAGGGACTTCCGGGCGCCCGCCGGCCCGCTGGTCGTGGAAGGCAGCGACGTCGACGTGCTCGTCGCCACTCGGTACGGCTTTGCCCGTCACCGCCACGTGGCGCACCCCTTCGACGTCGTCAGCTGGGACGGCGCTTTGTACCCC
>JBOGGK010000587.1:0-3034 GCA_050744045.1 Acidimicrobiales bacterium
GGCCCCCCTCGTCCAGCGCCCTCCATGCCAAACCGGTCACCCATGCCCCATGCACAATAGCGATGGCTACGCCGAGCCGGGGGCGGTACCCGGAAAGGCAGCTGAAGTGGCGGCCGCCACGGCGCACGCGCACGCGCATGCGCTTGCCTCATCAGAGCGATAAGAATCCAGGTAGGAGGAACTCATGAGCGAACTAGGCCCTGGCCCGGCCCCCCCCGGCGCCAGCTATACCGTCACCATCCGGGTCTCTGCCCGCCCCCACCCGGCCCTGCTGCCCCGGCTCGGCCAGGCGGTGAGCTCCGTCGGCGCGGTCGTGTTCGGCATGGACCTGGTGGAGGTGGCCGCCCTGGGGACCACGGTCGACCTCACTGTGCAGGCCGCCAGCGAGGACCACGTCGGGGCGGTGACCAAGGCCCTGGAAGCGAGCGGGTGCCGCGTCCGGGCCGTCTCGGACCGGACCTTCCTCTACCATTTGGGAGGCAAGATCGAGGTGACCCCCCGGGTTGCGGTGCGGACCCGCCAGGATCTCTCCCTCGCTTACACGCCTGGAGTGGGGCGGGTGGCGAGCGCCATCGCCCGCAAGCCTTCGGACGCCTGGGCGCTCACCGCCAAGGGGAGCTCGGTGGCGATCGCCACCGACGGGAGCGCCGTGCTCGGCCTGGGAGCCCTGGGCCCGCTGGCGGCGCTGCCTGTGATGGAGGGAAAAGCCCTGCTCTTCAAGCACTTCGGTGGGCTCAACGCCTACCCCATCTGCCTCGACACCGCCTCCCCGGAGGCGCTCGTCGACGCAGTGGCGGCCGTCGCCCCCGGCTTCGGCGGGATAAACCTGGAGGACGTCGCCGCACCCGCCTGCTTCGAGGTCGAGGCCGAACTGCAACGCCGCCTCGACATCCCCGTTTTCCACGACGACCAGCACGGGACCGCCGTCGTCGTGATGGCGGCGCTGCTCAACGCGTGCAAGCTCACCGGCCGCAAGCTCCCTGAGCTGCGGGCCGTGCTGGTGGGCTGCGGGGCGGCGGGTACGGCCGTGGCGGAGTCGTTGCTCAGGGCCGGGATCAGAGACCTCGTCATCTTCGACCGGGAAGGGGCCCTCCGGGACCGCCCCGGCGCCCTCCCCCACCATGCCCGCCTGGCCGCCCTCACCAACCCGAGGGGGCTGACCACGCTGCCCGCGGCGCTCGACGGGGCCGACCTGTTCATCGGTACGGCCCGGCGCGGCTCGGTCGACCCTGCCTGGATGGCCAAGATGGACGGCTCGCCCATCGTGTTCGCCCTGTCCAACCCCGAGCCCGAGGTCTTCGCCGAAGAGCTGGCCGAAGGCGCCCTCATCGCCACGGGGCGCAGCGACCTGCCCAACCAGATCAACAATTCGCTCTGCTTCCCAGGGTTCTTCAAGGGAGCGCTGGGGGCGCGCGCCTCGGGGGTCACGGCGGCGATGAAGGACGCGGCCACCCGGGCGATCGCACAGTGCGTGAGCGACGAGGAGCTGGCGTTGGGGGTCATCATCCCGTCGATGTTCCAGCCCCGGGTGCACGAACAGGTCGCCGCCGCGGTGGCGGGCGCGTGGACCGACGAGCACCCGAGCGGGCCCGCCGGGGGGCAACCGGCGCTGCCGGGCAGCGAAGAGGTCATCCCTTTCTAAGTTCAATAGAGCTCGCCAGACCCGGCTCAGGCGTTGATGAAACCCCCGGACTGGTGCTCCCACAGTTGCCGGTACATGCCCACCGGGCTCTCCAGGAGCAGCTCGCGGTGGGTGCCGGTTTCGATCACCCGTCCCGAGTCGACCACGACGATGCGGTCCAGCTGGGCGATAGTCGAGAGCCGGTGGGCCACCACCAGTGCCGTCGAGCGGGCCATGAGCCGCCACAGCGCTTGCTGCACGTAGCGTTCCGACTCCGAGTCGAGCGAGCTCGTCGCCTCGTCGAGGATGAGCAGCGGCGCCCCCTTGAGCATCGCCTGGGCGATAGCGACCCGCTGGCGCTGGCCCCCTGAGAGCTTGAGCCCCCGCTCGCCGACCACGGTCTCGTAACTCTCGGGCAATTGGCCGACGAACTCGTCCACGTAGGCCGCCTCGGCCACCCGCCGGACGCGGCCCATCTCGACCGCCCCGGCTTGGCCGTACCAGATGTTCTCGGCGATGGTGCGGTGGAGCATCTGGGGGTCCTGGGGCACGTAGGAAACGACCCGGCGCACGCTGGACTGGGTGTGGGCGGCGATGTCCTGGCCATCGACCAGGATGCGGCCCCCGGTGACGTCCATGAGGCGGAGCACGAGGCGGGTTATGGTCGACTTGCCCCCGCCCGAGGGCCCGACGATACCGACGTGCTCGCCGGGCTCGATCTCGAGGTTGAAGTCCTCGAGCAACTGGCGTTCCGGGTGGTAGGAAAACTGGACGTCGTCGAAGCGCAGGGCGCCTTCGGTAACTACCAAGTCGGTGGCACCAGGCCGGTCCACCACCTCGGGGGGCGTGTGCACCAGGGCAACAAGCTTCGCCGCCCGTCCGAGCCCGCGCGACAGGTTGCGGATCTCCATGAAGCTCTGGACGAGCTGGTTCGACACCTGTGAGGCGTAGAACAGGACCAGGTAGACGACGCCGGCCTTGATGTCGCCCCGGACGGCGAGCACGACCCCGACGACGAGGGAGCCCCAGGTCATGAAGCCCACCGTCCCCGCCATCCAGACCCGGGTGACCATGAACACCCGCCGTCCCTGAAGGTCGGCCCGCACCGAGGCGTCGAGCAGGCCCTCGACCGTGGCCGACTCGGCCTTTTCCCCCGCCGCCACCAGCACTGTGGCCATGTTGCGGATCACGTCCGAGGCAGTCCCCTCGGCGCGGGAGTGGGCCTTGGAGAAGTTCTTCGAGGCTTCGGTCACCAGCGAGGACCGCTTCAGCACCACCGCCACGAAGACGCCCGTCAGCACCACCAGTACGACCGCCACCGGCCATGCCACCACGCCCAGGACCCCGACGGCGCAAAGGACCACCACCGTGATGCGCAGCACGCCCCAGTGCAAGGTGTCGATGGCGTCGAGC
>JBOGGK010000588.1:0-4747 GCA_050744045.1 Acidimicrobiales bacterium
GGGTGCCGCTGCTCCAGCGCCACCGCATCCTCACCCAGGTGGCGGCGGACAACATGAACGTAGTCAAGCTGCTCCC
Source organism: Acidimicrobiales bacterium (assembly GCA_050744045.1). Lineage (GTDB taxonomy): Bacteria > Actinomycetota > Acidimicrobiia > Acidimicrobiales > Palsa-688 > JBOGGK01. The sequence continues at coordinate 77 of JBOGGK010000588.1, forward strand.
GCCCCTTGTCGCCGGCGACGAGGAGGTCGAGTACTTCGTGGACGCGCTCGACGACGTCCTGTCGAGTGCCCACAATGGCTCCAACCTGATGTTCCAGTTCGGCAAGACCCTCGCCAAGGGCACGCTGCGCCGGCGGGCGGCCAAAGCCAGCTGAGCGCGCCGGCGCGGCGGTAGGCGCGGGCCCAGACAGTCGCTCTATCAGCAGCGGGGCACCGGCGACGATGGGCCACGTGCCGGCCAGGCGCTCGCCTTTTCAGGCTTCGAGGGAATAGGGGGGCTGTACCCGCAGTACGGGCACCGGGATCCTCGCGTCGGCGACGGCAGCGTCGAGCCCAGGAAGGTCGTCCACGCACAGGACCACCCTCTCACCCTTCGCCAGCAGTGACCGCAGATGGTGGACCTTGAACTCGTGCAAGCCGCTCGGTATGCCGTCGGAGCCGCCGAGGATCAGCTCGTCGAAGGGGATGCCGTGCCGGCCGAGCCAGTCGAGGGTGAGCTGGCGCGCCGCCTCGTCCCGGCGGCTCACGATCACGATGCGGTGAGCCGCCGACAGGAGCCTCACCAACTGGCAGGCCCCTTCGATCGGCTCGTCGTTGGCGCACGCCAGCGAATAGTTCACCCAGTCCGTGTCCTCCCGCTGGTCGCCTGGGAGGACGAGATGATGGCGTTGGCGGGTGTCCGCCAAAGTAGAGTCAAGGTCTACGCACACGGTCCCCCGGGCCCGCCAGGCTTCGGGCGCCCGGACGGGCTGGCCGTCGAGCGTGGGGCTGAGCAGGCCACCGGGCGCGTCCGCCGGGCTGGTGGCGCCACGGCCGTCCACCACGGGGGCGGCCGTGACGCTGCGGGCCACGCCTGCCCCCACCTCGGCTGCCCCCGCCCCGACCTGGCCGGCCCCTGGCGCTCCCCGCCTCCGGTGCGGCCGGCCTACCGGGTACGACCGGCCGAGCTCGGGCAGCACGCGGCGCGTGCCAGGAGGAGGCAGGAGCCGGTAGGGGTCAGCGGTGTGCACGGGGTAGACGGTGGCCGGACCAACCAGGTCGACGACCCGGTCGAGATCGGCCGGGGTGGCGTGGCCGCTGGTGCCGATCGAATAAAACGGGACTTTCAGGTGCGCAAGCCAGGCCTGCAGGAGATCCCACGTGCGTTGGAACGGGCCGAGCGGCTCCCCGTTGGCGTGGACGAAGACCGAACCTGGGCCGAGGGGCAGGTCGAGGAGGCGATCGAGCTCTTCCAGGGCCACTTGGACGGCGAAACCGGCCGGCGTCGAACGCACCTGGCCCATGGCGACCTCGTCGAGCGCCCGCACGCCGGCGAGGCCGTAAGCGGCGAGGAAGGCGGCCGTCTTCGCCGGCCATAGCACTTCGCGGCCGTGCGCCGCCGCGATCCTGACGAAGGCCTCGACCCTCTCGATGTCGCGCGGGTACAGCGCCAAGAGGACGAGCCCGGGCGTGCAGGCCAAGAGCTCGGAGTACGCCGCCTCGACCCTGGCCTCCGGCCCGGGCGGGGCCGCCGGGTTGCCGCTCAGCGTCGTCCCCTCGACAACCAGCGCGGCAGCGCCGGCGGCACATTCCGCGAAGCGCAAAGAGCGCTCGGGGTGCCGGCCGTGCAAGCGCAAGTCGCCGCTGTAGGCGACCGTGCCGTCGTCGGTGCGGACCAGGTAGCCCGACGCCCCGGGCACATCGTGGTCGACGGCCACTCGCTCCACCCTGAGCGGTCCGACCTCCACCGGCTCGTTCTCGCTGGTCGCGACGAGCTCCCGGGCCCCGCCCTCCAAGCCCTGCCCGGCGGACTCCAGGGCCCTCACCATGGCCGCCGTCTCGGGGGATGCGTATATGGGGACCGCGGGGTCGACCCAGCCGAGGAGGCCCATGTGGTCGATATGGCAATGGCTGACGAACAGGGCGGTGCGCCCGTCGGCCCCGCCTTCCAGGCCGGTGCCCCGGAGCGCATCCGGGCGGTAGAGCTTGGCCAGCCGGGGCGCCTCCCCGAGGCGCAGACGGGCCGCCAACTCGGTGCCGGGCTTCGGGTGCACGGGCGGGTGCAGCAGCGGGTCGCGGCCGGGGACCAGGAGGCCGAGGTCGAACAGGGCCCGCCAGCCGTCCTGCTCCACCACCACTTTGGTCGAACCGATCCGGCCCACACCACCGTAAAAGGAAAGTTGTGCCATCAGGGGCCCTCCTTTGCTCGCGAGACTGGAGAAATCGTCGCCCACCCGGCCGCGTCCGCCGTCCAACGCTCGACGGCGGGCAACAGCTCTTCCAGGCTTGGCGCCTCGAGGTCGGCAACGCCCGAGGGGCCGGCGCCCATCGCGTTGACGTAGGCGGCCGTCGCGCCGGAAGCCATGGCGGGGGCGATGTCGTTGGCGAAGTGGTCGCCTACGCTCAGCAGAGCTCTCATTGGCAAGCCGAAGACTTCGGCCGTGGCCCGCAGGCGAGCCGGCAAAAAGGCAGGTTTGGCTGCCTCGCAAACTACCTCGTCGAAAAGCTCGGCGATCCCGAGGCTCTTGAGGAAGCCGAAGACGCCGAACGCGGGGGTGTTGCTGAGCAGGATCTGGCGGACCGAGGGGCGCAGTCGGGCGACGGCCTCGGCCAAGCCGGCTGGCACCTCCACCGGGCATTCGCCGCTCTCCAGGTACTCACGGGCCTTGCGGAACGCTCGCTCCCAGCTGCGCTTGCCCCCGTCCACCTGCCCGGGGCCCACCTGCTCGGAGCCCATCTGCTCGGCCGCGGCTTTCACCGCAGCTTCCCAGCCGTCAGCTGCCTCCAGCCCTCCCTGCCCGCTCAGGTAGCGGTCGAGCGTCGCCAGGTACGCTTGGCGGCGTCCAGGCGCCAGCGAGAGCGCGATCTCCTCGCCATAGCGGCGGCAGGCCCCCGGAGCCCGGTAAACCGTACCGTCGAAGTCCCACAAGATCGCCGCCTTGATAGCCCTCCCGGGGATGTGCGGGCTCCGCGGCGCGGGCCCCGTCATCCTTTCACCGCCCCCGTCCCCGCGAAGGCCCCTTCCACCAGGTGGCGCTGGGAGAGCATGAACACGACCATGATCGGCAGGCTCGTGAACACCACCGCGGCGGACAAGCCTGTCCAATCGGTGCCGTTGGTGCCGAGGAACGTCGCCAGGCCGACTTCGATGGGCTGGACCGACGGGCTGCTCGTCATGAGGAACGGCCAAAGGAAGCTGTCCCACGAACCGATGAAAATGTAAAGCCCGATCGTGACGATCGCCGGCCATGCGAGTGGGGCAGCGACCTGCCACAGGAAACGCATCTGGGAGGCACCGTCAAGCTCGGCCGCTTCGACCAGCTCCTCGGGCAGGGAAGAAAAGAACTGGCGCAACAGGAATATCCCGAACACCGAGGCTCCCCACGGGACGATCTGCGCCCAGTAGGTGTTGAGCCAGTGCAGGTCGTTCAAGACTATGTAGTCCGGGACGATCAGCACCAGCAGCGGCACCATCAGGATCATCAACACGGCCAGGAAGCAGATCTCCCTGCCCCGGTAACGCATCACGCCGAGGGCGAAGCCGGCCAGGAGCGAAGTGGCCAGGACGAGCAGGACCGTGCAGCCCGCGATCAGGACGGTGTTGAGGAAGTAGTGAACCCAGGGTGCCTCGCCCCAGGCTCGGGCGTAGTTGCCCACGTCCCCGCCCGGGTAGAAGCGGGGCGGGAAGCTGTAGACCTCCGAGCTCGTGTTGAACGAAGTGGTGATCACCCAATAGAAGGGGAAAACGAAGAGCACGCCGACCAGCACGACCGCCAGCGTGGACGCCCAGCGCCGGCGCAGGGCGCGCCGCCAAGGGCGCGCCCTGCCCGCCGGTGCACTGCTCACGGGACCGTCAACCGGCGGCCGCCATGGCCTTTTGCTGCGCTGTCCCGAGCGCCACCTGCGGGGTGGCGCCGTTCACCAGTGCAGCTTGGAGCGCTACGCCGACCTCGCCCACTGCCTCGGTCCACCAGGAAAACGCCGGGCTCGGCGTGGCGTGCTCGAGCTCCTTGGCCGCGATCTCCTGGTAGGGGTGGGTGGCGTCATAGGCGGACATACGGCCGAGAGCGGCCTTGGTGACCGGCAGGTAGCCGGTCTGCTCGGCCCAGTCAGCGGTCTGGTTGGGCCCGGAGAGGAACTTCATGAACGACCAGGCGGCGTCGCGCTGCGCCTTGGAGGCTTTCGAGAAGATCACGAGGTTGGTCCCCTCGAGGGAATTGCCCGCGCCGCCCGGGCCGGAGGGGACGGCGGCCACCTTCAGGGTGAACTTCTTGCCCGCGGAGGCGAGCACGTAGGGGTACCCAGCGACGGTGGAGATGTCGAAAGCGCTCCTGGCGGCCCCTAGAGCGGTCTGCCCAGGGTAGTTGGTCCCGAGCTTCATGTACCCCTTCTTCACCATGCCCTGCAACAGGCTCAATGCCTTGACGGCTGCCGGGGTGTCCAAGTTGGGCTTGCCGTCTTTGGTCCAGGTGCCGCCGTAGGCACGGACCATCGACAAGTACAGGTAGGTCCCGTTCTCGGGGGCCGAGAGGGTCCCGGTGTCCATGCTCTCTTCCCAATCGGCCCCGTTCGTGAGCTTCGCGCCGTCGGCCGCCCACTGTGCCCACGTGGTCGGGACGCTCAAGTGGTCAGCGGCGAGCATGCTGGAGTTGTAGTACACGACGTAGTCGCTCTTGTTGAACGGCCACATCCA
>JBOGGK010000589.1:0-1864 GCA_050744045.1 Acidimicrobiales bacterium
CCCCTGGCCGACGACGTCGTCTGCCCCCTGCGGCCGTCCCGGATGCAGGCCGTTGGCTCGTGGTACGAAGATTTCACCCAGACGACCGATGCCGAGGTGACCGAGCTCCTGGGCGCCCTGGGAGGGCGCGGGGAAGCCTGAACAACGGGCGAGGCCAGGGCGTACCCAAGGCTGGCGCCGGGCCAAGGCCGTAAGCTCGGCAGGTACAATGCTCGCGGCTGCCAACTTCGACGCGGACGCGTTCGTGGCCCTCCCCGGCCCGGCCTGGCTGCGAGAGGCGCGCCGGAGCTCGTGGGAGCTCTTTGCCCGGTCCCCGGCGCCGAGCGAATCAGACGAGATCTGGCGGTACAGCCGCATCGACGAGCTCGACCTGGAGCGCTATGCACCTTGCCCGGCCGCCGCCACCGAAGCACTGGGCCTCGCCGACCTGCCTGCGAACGTCCGGGATCTGGTCAGTGCCGCAGGGCCGGCGGCGACGGTGCTGGTCAGCCACAACGGAGGGTACGGGCACGTCGTGAGGCCGCAGGCGGGGCTCGAGGTGCACGCCGTGGGCGGCCCCCCAGGTCGCCCCAACAACGGTGCCGCTGACGCGGTCCCCGACGGTGCCCCGGCCACTGGCCCGGAGGCGCTCACGGGGGAGCTCCTGCCGGCCCGGGCGGGGCCACGAGCCGACGTGTGGACCGCGTTCAACGGCGCTTTCGCCCGGGTGCGGTGGACGGTAAGGGTCGCCCCGGGCTCCGCCCTGCGCGCCCCGCTGGTCGTGGTGCACTGGCTCGACCACGAAGGGGGCGCCATTTTCCCCCGGCTCCAGGTCGAGCTCGGGACCGGTTCGTCGGCGCTGGTGGTGGAGGTAGTGGCTTCGCCTGAGGTGGATGTCCTCTCCGTACCGGTGACCGAGCTCCGCCTGGCCCGGGGTGCGAGGCTCGGCTTCGGGTACGTGCAGCTGCTCGGGGGCCAGGCTTGGCAGCTCGGCAACCAGGTGAGCAGGGTGGGGGCGGAGGCGGCGCTGCGGTCGATGACCTACGCCCTGGGGGGCAGTTACGCCCGGGTGCGCACGGACTCGGTGCTCGAGGGCCCGGGGGGGGACAGCGAACTGCTGGCTGCCTATTTCGGCTGCGCCGACCAGATGCACGACCTTCGGACGGTTCAGTACCACGCCGCTCCCAACAGCCGCTCCAACCTGCTTTTCAAGGGGGCGGTCGCCAACCGTGCCCGCTCGGTGTACTCGGGGCTCATCCGGGTGGAAAGGGGAGCGAGGGGGACGAATGCGTTCCAGACCAACCGCAACCTGGTCCTGTCTGAAGGGGCACAGGCAGACTCAGTACCCAACCTGGAGATCGAGGACAACGACGTGCGTTGTTCACACGCTTCGGCCGTGGGGCCGATCGACGAGTCCCAACTTTTCTACCTCGAGTCCCGCGGCGTGCCCACGCGTTCGGCGGAGCGGCTCATAGCGCTCGGCTTCATGGACGACGTGCTCGGGCGCTTCCCGGTGGGAGGCATGAGGGCATGGTTACGGCGGGCGCTGGTCGGCAAGCTCGACGAGGCCGGCCTGGGTGCGGGGCCCGAGGGGCGACAAGGCTGAACCGGCGATGAGCCAAGAGATAAGGGTCGACTTTGGCGAATTGCCCGAGGGGGCGGCCACCCGCCTCGAGGGCGGCCGCCACGGCATATGCCTGGTCCGCCTGGGCGGCACCGTGTACGCCCTGGACGACCAGTGCAGCCACCAGAACTGGCCACTTTCCGACGGGGAAGTGGATGCCTCCGAGTGCAGCATCGAGTGCACCAAGCACGGGAGCACTTTCTCGCTCGAGGACGGCCACCCCCGCTGCCTGCCGGCGACCAGGCCGGTTGACGTGTACCC
>JBOGGK010000590.1:0-2931 GCA_050744045.1 Acidimicrobiales bacterium
CCCCGATCCCTACGGCGTGGTGCCCCTGGAGTTGAGCCGTCACCGCACTGGTCAACTCCGGCCCGTCGGCAGCAAGGGCGGCGACCAGGCCCAAGAGCATCTCGGGTGCTCCTAACCGGGTGCCCAGACCCTCGAGCGCACGCACGAGACGGGCGGACGCCAGCATGCTGATCGCGGCGCCGGCGAGGAACGCAGGCACCACCCAAACAGGCAAGCGAGCGCCTCCGCCCGCCGCTCAGCGCGAAGCGGGCTGGAGCGCTTCGAGCGGGGCTGGGTGGCCGTCCACCCAGATGGTCACCCCACCGCCGCCGGCTCTGTGCCACCGGCTGTCGCCGCTTCGCAACAAGGCGGTGCGCTCGTCGACCGCGGCGATGCGCAGGCCGGGGGAAGCCAGCCTTACCGTTCGGTGGGTCTTGTCCTCGGACCAGGTGCTGGCGTGGGGCAGCACGGCGAGTTGCGGCAGGAGCCCGAGGCCGACGGTGAGTGCTCCGCCTCGAGGGTCGACCATGGTGTCGCCGAGCACCATGGCCCCGGCCGACGACGCCGCGAGCACGGCCCCTCCGAGCCACGCGGCTACGAGCGCCTCCCATACCGGTGAGGCTTTCAGGACCGAGCGCAGGTGGAGCACCGAGCCGCCGCCGAGGTATATGAAGTGCGCGGCCCTGACCCGACCGGCCAGGGTGGGGTCCTCGGCATCTGACCGCCGGAGCACCATGCACGGGACCACCGAAGCCCCCAAGCCGGAAAAATAGGAAGTCGCGACCTCCACCGACCTCTCGGGGTGCGAGTAGGCCGCCGCGGTCGGTAGCACGAGCACTTCGTCACCCTGCGCCGAACCGAGAAGTTCTCGGTCGAAGCTCTCGCAGCCCGGAGTCCACTCCGCCCCGCCGACCAGAGCGAGGAGACCAGGCCCGCGGGGACGCCCGCTGGCCGCGCCCCCGGCGAGGTCGGGCCCCGCTGAACTGGCCATTTGACAATCCTAGGTCATCGGCCAGGGACAGCATCGTACGTCGCCGGCGCCCTTCGCCCGCGCCAAGGCGACCGGTCGGGCGGGGTCGCGCTTGGCCGTGGGGGTTTCGGCAGGCCCCGGCCCATCACTGGGCCCTGGCGCGCCCGGGGCAAGCGGGTCATGACAAATAGGTCTTTTCCCACACTAATAGGCCGGCTAGGGTGGACTAGTTACTATGTCCGCACCAAATGACGCCAGCAGGCCATGGCAAGCAACGACTTCAACCCGTACCTTTTGAGGGAAGTTTCGGACACTGAGGAGGCACCCGGAATGGTCGAGCAGCAACAGGCTGATTCTCTTCTTACCCCCGCGGAGGTAGCAGCGCTCTTTCGCGTCAACCCGAAGACCGTGACCCGGTGGGCACGGGCCGGGAAGATCACCGCCATCCGCACCCTGGGCGGGCATCGACGGTTCCGGGCTACCGAAATCCGGCGCTGCCTCGACCAGATGGACCCCGACAGGTAGTTCCATACCCAGGCCCGTGGACCGGGCCCGTGCGCGGCCCGAGCCAGGCCGCAAAGGTGTCAGCGGGGCCTGGGTGGGGGAATACAAACGGGGTTGTCGCTCGCCCCTGCTCCCGCCTGGCACGGCCGTGCCGAGCGCGTAGCTTCCCGTGTTGCCTCATCCCCAGCGGGGAAGCGAGAGCGCAGCCGGGGGCTGCTCAGCGTCTTAGCAGCGACGGCGGTCTTCCTGGGTGGCCTTGCCGTCGTGTCATTTGTCGTCGGTGCCAGGATGAGCGGCATCGAGGGAGTCCTGTCGCTCATATTCGCTGCGTACGCCGCCGTCGTCGGCTTGCTGGTAGTCGCCTTCGGCTGCGAGAAGCTGGCCGACGGGGAGCGGGCGCGACCGCCTACGGCCAGGACGTAGCCGGCTGGCGGTGGCCGGCCGGCCTAGTGGCGAGCCGGCGTAGGGGTTCGCGTCCCGCAGGTCCGGAGCCGTCGTTCGAGCCCTTCTGAGCAGGGACAAAATTATAATCCCTGCTCAAAGCCCATTTCCTGAGTGGTCGGAGGCGGCGTCGATCCGCGGACCTCGCACTTTTCAGGCGGCCCGAGCACCGTACCTCGTTGGTCTCGACCCGGGGCGGCTGGACGCCGGCACACGGGCTGCGGCGATGACGCCCTTGGCGACCGCGACCTGGAGCAGCCGGCGGAGTAGCCGGTACTCACGATGAACGGACGAGGCGGCCATGCCTCCTCCCAACAGCTCGGCCAGCCAGGCCTGGATGTCGAGGGGTTTCAGCTGGTTGAGCTTGCGGCTGCCGAAGCGGGCCAGGATGTGCTTGAGCCCCCGCTCGTAGAGCCACACCGTCGTTGGCCGGAGGTGGACCACCGTCGACATGTACTCTTCGGCCCACTTCCGGAGCGTGTGATGCGGCCCAGCTCCGGTGCCACCCACGCCTGCGTCCGCCCGGCGTGGCCGATGTCCTGGACGTAGTCGCGCGCCTCGGCCTTGGTGTCGCAGACCTTGCTGCGGGGGCGCCCCTCGGGGTCGCGGTACCGTACCTTCCATCGACCGCTGGGGAGCTTCTTGGGCTCAGCCATGCGCCCGTCCTCCCTCTGTCCCCGCGCCGATCGCGCCATCGAGCAATGAGTACGCGGGCCCCGACCGGGCCGATACTGGCGAGCTGAACGCCGTCCCCCCATTCGCGCGCGTACCGGCGACGGCATAGTGCGTGCCGCTTCGCGCGCGTATTTCCGCGTCCTTGCGCGTCCAGCCGCCGAAACGAGGCAGCCGGGCAGGGGACAAATCCCCTGCTCAAAGCCCACTTCCTGAGTGGTCGGACGCGGCGTCGATCCGCGGACCTCGCACTTTTCAGGCGCGCGCTCTACCAACTGAGCTATCCGACCGCGGACCTGACGGGATTTGAACCCGCGACCTCCGGCTTGACAGGCCGGCGTGCACTCCAGGCTGCACCACAGGTC
>JBOGGK010000591.1:0-7161 GCA_050744045.1 Acidimicrobiales bacterium
CCAGGAGGCGGCGGCCGGGCGCGCTGGGTGACCTCGGGACTAGATGAACACGACGAGCTCGATGGCCACCACGCACCAGCCGGCGGCCGCCAACCAGGCGGCGAGGCCGAGGCGCAGCCGGGAGAACAGGACCAGGACCGAGCTGAACACCCAGAGGTCGTCCAGGCTGCGAAAGCCCACGTCGCCGAGCCAGACCCCCCTCACGAGCAGCACGGCCAGCACCACTCCGGCGGCCCAGGCGATGCGCTCGTGAAGCGCGGCGGTGCTCTTGCTGAGGGAAATGGCGGCGAGGGTGGCGACCACGGCGAGGACGCCGAGCTCCCCGGCCCATAGCAGGGAGGCGACGCGAGGGAGCCGTTCCAGGTAGTGGGTGAGCCCGGCGGCCAGGCCCACGAACGGCGCCCCGGCGTTGTTGTGGCCTGACGTCAGCGCCGGGAAGGTCCCGGTGCGGGCGTGCAGGGCCAGCTGCCAGCCGGCGAAGGTTAGCGTGGGCAGCACCCAGGTGGCGTCGGGCCGCCCGGGTGCCCGGCTCGGGGCCGGCCTGCGCACGGTCGGCCCGGGAGTGGTCAGCCCCGGGGTGGGTGGCCCCGGGGTGCGTGGCCTGGCTGCGCCCGGCTGGCCCTTGTCGCCTTGGGCTCCGCCAGGGTGCGCCCACGCCCACGCCCGGGCCACGAAGAGTGCCCCCACGAGGACCAGGGCGGGCTCTCGGGCGAGCACAGCCACGCTCAGCAACAGGCCGGCCAGCACGGGCCGTCCCTTGCGCACGGCGAGGAGGGCGGCGACGACAAAAACGGCTTCGGTCAGTTCGGTGAGGTCGCGCGAGAGGGACCAGAGGAGGCCGAAGAACCCCGCCACCAGCAAGCCCGACAGGGGCTGCCTCCCCGCCTCCCGAGCCAGCGCCCCGGCGAGGCCGGCCAGCGCACCCAGCGCCACGACGTTGACGGCCAGCAGGGCGACCGGCACGGCCGAAGCCCGACCGGCAGCGGCGGCCCAGGCGAGGGCCGGGTACGCGACCCGGTCCAGGCGGCCCAGCGTGTCCAGGTGGATGCCGAACGCGCTGGGCGACCAGTCGAGCGGGCCCAGGGCGAGGCGGTAGTAGAACTGGCCGTCGTAGCCGGCCCCGTTCACTATGGGCAACGATCGCGTGTACCGGGTGGGGCTCACGTGCGCCGACCCGGCGAGGACGAGGGCGCCCACCTGCCCGTGCCCGGCCACTAGTACCCGTAGGGCGCAGAACACCACGGCCACTGCAGTCGCGGCCACCGCTAGGCCAAGCGGCGAGCTGAGCAGCCTGCTTCCCGCCAGGCGCGCCGCGCCCGCCTGCGCGTGGTGGCCGAGCCGGTCCCAGGGCGCGGGCAGCCCCGCCCGGGCACGTGCAGGGCTTGCCTGCCCGCCGGTACCCACCGCGTGGGGCACGACCGGCCCCACGGGCCCGTGGAGCTCAAGGGCTCCGGCGCCCGCACCGGAGCGCGCCCGTGCCCCCGGGCGGCTGGCCCGCCCCCGGCCGGCGCCGCTTTCAGCCCCCGTCGCTGGCCTCCTCGCCTCCGGCGCCTTCGAGCCTTTCGACCCGGCGCTCCAGCTGGGTGAGGCGCGCTCCCAGTTCGGGACCGGCGCCCGGGCCGTCTATATGGGCCGCCAGCGCCTCGCCCAGGGCGACCAGCGTACGGCCGAGCTCGTTCACCTGCTCGGCGAGGTAGCTCATGTACCAGGCGAGCACCCGCTTCAGGGCTGTTTTCACCAAACGCGACCCTGGCTGGCGGCCGGACGTGGGGGCATCGGCGTCAAGGGGCAGCAGGTCTCCGACCCCGGAAGTGGCAGCCGCCACGTCACCCGGGCCGACGTAGCGCACCGCCAAGCGTTTGCTCAGCCGGCGGGCGCGCTCGACATAGGCCCATGTCGCGGCGTCCAAGCCCGCTCCCTCAAGCCCCGCCACAAGGACTGGTGGGGGCGAGGGCGAGGACCTCCAGGCACCGGTCTTGTCGACCGCTCACGTCGAGGCAACCTACCATCGGAGGGCAAGGCGAGCCCATGCGCATAACTTCTGTCCGTTCCACCTACTGTTTCGTGGCTGTCGAAGGCCGCCCCGCCCAGGTCGTGAGGGTTGCCCTGGCCGGCGCTCCTTCGGGCGCCGACGCCACTGTCGGCATCGTCGGCACGGTGGGCCAGCAAGTGCGGGCGCCGTTCACCTGGAGGGGCCGCCTCGACCCGGCTCGGGCGGGCCGGGAGGAAGGGCCGGCGTGGGCGCCGGGCAACGACCCGGCAGCGACCGCCCCCGGCCGCTACCAGCGCCGCTCCCCGTTGCCCGAAGGACTGGTGGTGGAAGTCCCCGTCCTGGTGGGCGCGGGCCGGCGCCCAGGAGACGTGGTCGCCGTGCGGGCGTGGGCGGAGGCGGCCGGTTCACGGGCCGAGGCGGAGGCGGCGGTAGTGGTGCGCGAACCCGGCTGGCGCATGCTGATGGTCCCCCACTTCCACTACGACCCCGTCTGGTGGAACACCCAGGCCGGTTACACCTCGGGCTGGGACGAGCTGCTCTGGGCCCAGGACCGTCGGGCCTCGTTCCAGCACACCGGCCTGACGTTGGTCGAGGCCCACCTGGAACGCGCCCGGGCCGACCCCGGCTACAAGTTCGTGCTGGCAGAAGTCGACTACCTGAAGCCGTTCTGGGACCTCTACCCCGACCGGCGCCAGGAACTGCAGGCGCTGCTCGGGGCTGGGCGGCTAGAGGTGGTGGGCGGCACCTACAACGAGCCGAACACCAACCTGACCGGCGCCGAAACGGCGATTCGGGCGGCGGTGTACGGCCTCGGTTTCCAGAGGGACGTGCTCGGTGCCGACCCCAGGACCGCTTGGCAGCTCGACGTGTTCGGCCACGACCCCCAGGTCCCCGGGATCATGGCCGACTGCGGCCTGGGCTCCTCGGCCTGGGCGCGGGGGCCGTTCCACCAATGGGGCCCCCGGCAGGAGACCGGCTCCAACGCCTGGATGCAGTTCCCCTCTGAGTTCGACTGGGTTGCCCCCACCGGGCGCAGCCTGCTCACCTGCTACATGCCCGACCACTACTCGGCCGGTTGGGAGCTGGAGACGGCGAGCACGCTCGAGGGGGCCATGTGGACCGCCTACGAGCTGTTCTGCGACCTGGCCGAGGTGGCGGCCACCCACGTCACCTTGCTGCCGGTGGGCACCGACTGCACCCCGCCGGGACGTTTCGTCACCGACGTCGCCGCCGCCTGGTCGGCGCGCTACATCTGGCCCCGCTTCGAAGTCGGCCTGCCCAGGGAGTTCTTCGCCGCGGTGGATGCCGAGCTCTCCGAGCGCGGGCGGGCACCCTCGCCCCAGACCCGGGACATGAACCCCGTCTATACCGGCAAGGACGTCTCCTTCATAGACGTCAAACAGGCCCAGCGGCTGGCCGAGACCCATTTGGCCGACGCCGAGACGATGGCAGCGCTGGCCAGCCTGCTCGGCGCCCCAGTGCCCAGGCGGGCGATAGACAAAGCCTGGCGCCAACTGGTCTTTTGTGCCCACCACGACGGCATAACGGGCTCCGAGTCCGACCAGGTCTACCTTGACCTCCTCGGCGCTTGGAGGGAGTCGTTCGAGCTCGCCCGCCAAGTCGAAGGCGGCGGCCGGGAGCTCCTGGTCGGCGCCATCGACACCACCGGCGGGGCCCCGGGGGACCGGCGCGTGGTTGTCGTCAACTGCCTCGCCCAGGACCGGTCCGAGGTCGTGAGCCTGGAGGCGCCGGCACCGGGAGCAGGCGAGGCTTACCTGCTCACCGACACCGTTGGGAAGGAGCTGCCCCTGCTCAGCGAGCCCAGCGGGCGTACCGACGCCGTCCAGATCCGCTTCCGCGCCCGTTCTGTGCCCGGCATCGGTTACCGCAGCTTCGGCCTGGGCCGGCGCCGGGGGGCGCCCGGAGGCGGCGCCGGTTGGTCGCCTGCCCCAGGGACGGCGATCGCCAACGAGCACCTCGAGGTCGCCGCCGACCCCGCCCGAGGCGGCGGCCTGGTCTCCATCACCGAGCGGTCGTCCGGTTTCCAGCTCGTCCCCCCGGGGGAGGTCGGCAACGAGCTCTTCGCCTATCCCGAGTACTCCGAGCACCCTCGCTTCGGGGAAGGGCCCTGGCACCTGTCGCCGTCGGGGACGCCGGACCGCTCGGGCAGCTCGGGGGCGAACGTCCGCCGGGAGCGCTCCCCGCTCGGTGAGCGCCTGGTGGTCGAGGGCAGGCTCGGATACCGGGCGCCCCGCCACGGAGAAGGCAACCGGCAGGGCTTCGCCTACCGGCAGGTCACGACGCTGTGGCAAGGTGCTCGCCGGCTCGAGCTGCGCACGGAGATCCGCGACTGGTCAGCCCGGGACAGGTTGGTGCGGCTGCGCTTCCCGACCGGCCTCGCCGGCGCCACGCCGGTTTCGGCGGTGGGCGACGCCGTTGTCGCCCGCGGCTGGGCGCTGCCCCACGTCGACTCGGCCGAGCACCCCTGGACCCTCGACAACCCTGCCGCCGAGTGGTTCGGGCTCTCCACCACACTGGTCGTCGAGGCTCGCGAGGGCGGCCGCGCCTACCACGAACGCTCCATCGGCGTCGCCGAGGTGGTGACGCCCCCGGGCGGATCCGGCCGGGCGCCGGCCCGACAGCTCATGGTGTCCCTGGTCCAAAAGGGGGTCACCGCGACTTGCTCGGAGGCGCCGGCCAACCGCTATGGCGCCTTGTCCGGCGACTCCAACCTGCCGGATTTCCGCATCGCCATAGGCAGGCCCGACGACAACCCCTTCGTGGCGGAGCTGTTCGAGCGGGCCGGCCCCGCCTACGGCGAGAACTGGAGGAGCCAGCTCGAGCGCCAAGGCTGGGCGAGGCTCCTCGTGCCGCCCGAGCGGCCGCTCGCCCAGGTGTGGCGCCCAGGCGCCGACCTGCGCGACCACAGGGCGCTCCCCGTGCTGGTCGTGGCGGGCAACGGGCCCGAGGCTACCGAGGAGGCCGTCGCCGACCTGGCCCGTGAGGTGGCCACGGGCCGGGCCACGGTCGACCAGCCCTCCACCCTCGTACCCCAGCGCGAAAAGGTGCCCCGATGGACGGCGGCCATAATCAACCGGGGCACGCCCGGCTTCGCTGCCACCTCGGGCGGCGCCCTTTACGTCTCGCTGCTCCGGGCATGTACCGGTTGGCCCTCAGGGGTCTGGACCGACCCGCCCCGGCGCAGCGCTCCCGACGGCTCTGCTTTCCAGCTGGAGCACTGGGACCACGTGTTCGAGCTCGCTCTCGTGCTCGGGCGGTGGGACTGGCGCCAGGCAGGCTGCGTCGAAGAGGCCCGGTCCTACAACCGGCCCTTGCGCGCCAGCTTGGCCGAGCCGCACCCTGGTTCCCTCCCCGCCACCGCCTACCTCCTGCGCGTCGTCCCCCGGGCGGCGAAGGGTGCCAGCGGCGCTGGCAGCGAGCGGGCAGGCCAGGTCGTGCTCGGCGCCTTGAAGCCGGCCGGAAACCCGCTGGCCTCGTCCGACCCGCCCCCCGCCGGCCTGGCGCCCGGCGAGGCGAACGAGCTGACCCTGCGCTGCTACGAGGCCCACGGGCAAGCCGCCGAGGTGGAGGTGACCAGCCACTTCCACCTTTCCGGGGCGCGGAGGGCGAACCTGCTCGAAGAACCCGCCGAATGGCTGCCCACTGCCGACGGCGCCGGCCAGGGGCGAGCGGTGCGGCTCGCCCTCGGCGCCGGGGAGATCACCACGGTCCGCTTACAGTTCGGCCCGGGCTCCCCGGCCGCGGGCCCACCAGTTGGTGCCACCGAGGTCGCCGCCGGTACCGCCGAGGTCGCCGCCGTTGCCCCCCAGGGTGGCGTCGGCACGTCCGCCGGCGGCGCCGAGGTCGCTCAACCCGTGTTCAGCCGCTACTGGCTGCACAACAAAGGGGCGGCACCAATGGGCAACCGCTCCCTTGCCGTGCACGTGCTCGGCACCGCCCTCGCCGTGCGGGCGGGCGCCACCGGGGAGCTCACGGCCCAGGTTTCGTCGGGCTCGGCGCAGACCATCCAGGCGGGCCGTTTGGAGCTGGTGGGCCCCACTGGTTGGGACATCGAGCCTCCGAGCAGGATCTTCTCTCTGGCCCCCAGGGCCTACGTGCGGGTCCAAGCGCGCTTTCGAGTCCCCACCGGCACCCACCCCGGCCGGCGCTTCTTGGCCGCCCGAGTGGCGGACGGGCCCGGACAGGTCCAAGAGGACGTGGTGACGGTGGACGTCCTGCCCGAGCTGCCCGGAGCGGGGCCGCCGAGCGACGGGGCCGCCCCCGCCCCCTTCGCCCACCCGAGCGGCCAGTGCCCGGCCGAGCTCGAGGCGTCTGTCGAGGTGACCGAGTTGGCGGTGCCGGCAGGTCGCAGCGCCAGGCTGGGCCTCCGCCTGGTCAACCGCACGCTCGGGCAACTGCGGGGCGAGGTGCAGCTCATCTCCCCGCTGGAGACCTGGCCGCTGGCACAGCCGTGGTCGCAAGGCTGGGCGCTCGGGCCGGGCGAGGAGGGCCAGCTGGGAGCTTCCGTACGGGGCCCTGCGCAGGGGGAACTGTCGTCGTGGGCGCTGTTCAAGGTGACCTACTACGGCCGGCTGTGGTACTCGCCCGCCGTCCTCCTGCGCCTGGGAGGCGCTCTCCCGGTCGAGGATCAGCTGGTCGCCCGCACTTGGTAGCCTCGAAGAGGTGCTGGCGCTCACGGGGCAAGGGGGGCCGGCGGCGACTGCGAAAACAGGAGCGCTCCTGGTCCCCGCCGGCTCGGCGGGCCCAGCCCCCCGGGGGTGACAGGGCGGCGGGCCGCTCCGCTTGGCCAACGGTCACTTCGTGGCCTCTGGCGCGCTACCTTCCTCCCCCAGTGGTCCGGCCGTAATTTCACCCTGGTCTTCGCGGCCCGGGCCGCTATGAGCGCCGGCCGCGCCCTGGCCGGGGTCGTAGGGCCAATTTATCTCGCCCTCGAAGGGTTCAGCGCCGTACAGCTCGCCGAGTACGTGATGGTCGTCGCCTTCGTCTCGGCGGTGTTCTCGGCAGCCATCGGGGTCTTCTCCGACCAAGTGGGCCGGCGGGTGTTCCTCGTCGTCGTGCCGATGCTCACGGCGGTCGCCGGCGTTGGCTTCGCGTTCTTCAATGCCCCGGCCCTCCTGTTCAGCTTTGGGGCTCTCGGCAGTTTCGGG
>JBOGGK010000592.1:0-2776 GCA_050744045.1 Acidimicrobiales bacterium
GCCCGCCACCGAGCCCGCCGCCGAAACCCCGGCCACCGCCAGCCCCGAAGCCGCGGCCGGCCCGGCTGGCCGCGTACGAGGCGCGAGATTGGACGGCTTGGGGCACGAACTTCACCACCACCCCGTCGGCGACCTCGATCTCGACTTCGCCGTCGTCCATGCGCACCACCCGGCCCACCATCCCGCCGGCGACGACCTCGTCGCCGAGGTCGAACGCCCGAGTCTGGCGCATGGCCTGCATGCGCTTGCGCTGGTTGGGCCGCATCCACAAGAAGTAGAGCAGCCCGAAAAGGACGATGATGACGAGCAGGATGGCGCTGCTCGAGCCGCCGCCCGAGTGCTTGGCGGTCGTGGTCGTCTTCGACGCGGCGAGCAGGTAGGGGATGCTGTTCAGGAGGTGCATGTCAGAACCGGTGCCAATCCGGGGAAGTAGAGCGGGCTTACCGTTGGGGCCCGACGGACAGGCACAATCCTAGCGTCTCGGGCCGTTCCCTTGGAGGCGGCTCCCTAAACGTTGCTTCCCCCAGGTCAGGGCCACCTCTTCTTGCAGCGCCGCCAACCGGCCGTCCCGGACGGCTTCCCGGGCACGCACGACCAGCCCGTGCAGCCAGGCCAGGTTGTGGAGGCTGACCAGGCGCCCCCCGCTCGGCTCCCCCACGTTGAAAAGGTGCCGTAGGTACCCGCGACTGTGGCGCCGGCAGACCCGGCAACCGCAGCCCGGGTCCAGGGGGGACTCGTCTCGGGCAAACCGGCCCGCCTTCACCGCCACCCGGCCGCTGCTGGTCAAGGCGGTCCCGTGGCGGCCGAGGCGGGTGGGGAGCACGCAGTCGAACATGTCGACCCCGAGCCCGATGGCGGCCACCAGGCCCCACGGGTCGCCCACGCCCATCAAGTAGCGCGGCTTGTCCGGGGGGAGGGCGGGAAGGGCGGCGGCCAGGGCGGCCAACATCTGCTCGGGCGTTTCCCCGACCGACAGGCCGCCTAAGGCGTAGCCGTCGAAACCGATGGCCACCAGCCGTTCGGCGTACTCGGCCCGCAGGTCGGCTTCGATGCCCCCCTGGACGATGCCGAACAGCAGCTGCCCGGGCCGGCAGTGAGCCTCCCGAGCGCGCCCCGCCCACGCCAAGGTGCGCTTGCCCGCTTCCACCACCGCGGCCCGGCTGGCCGGCAGTTCGGTGCATACGTCCAGCACCATCTGGATGTCTGCCCCCAACAGCTCCTGGACCGCCACCGCTTTTTCCGGCGTGAGGCGGTACCACGCCCCGTCGTAGGACGAGCGGAACTCGACGCCCTGGTCGTCCACCGCGCACGGTAGCGACATGACCTGGTAGCCGCCGGAGTCCGTGAGGAAGTGGCCCTGCCACCCGGTAAAAGCGTGCAGGCCTCCCAGTTCTGCCACCGTCTCGGCCCCGGGCCGCAGCATGAGATGGTAACTGTTGGCCAGCAGCACCTGCGGCCCCAGGGGCTCCAGGTCCTCGGCCGACAACAGCCTCACGACGCCCCTCGAGCCCACGGGCATGAAGCAAGGGGTGAGGATGCGGCCCCGCGGCGTCTCCACCCACCCCGCCCGGGCGGCGCCGTCGGTCGCCTCAGTGCAGAACACCCCGCCCCACGACCATGGCGTCGCCAAAGGACAGGAACCGGTACCCCTCCGCCAGCGCCAGCTCGTACAGCTCGCGCCACCGGGGGCCGGCGAAGGCCTCCAGGAGGACCAGTAAGGTGCTGCGAGGCTGGTGGAAGTTGGTCATGAGCACGTCTACAACGGAGAAAGCATGGCCGGGCTGGATGAACAGTTCGGTCCTGTCCTCCAGGAGCCCGGTGGCAGCGGCCGATTCCAGGGCCCGCACGGTTGTCGTGCCCACCGCCAGCACCCGCTCCGCCTGCTTGCACGCCCGCCACGTCGCCTCGGGGATGCGGTAGCGCTCGGCGTGCATGGAGTGGCCTGCGACCTGCTCGGACTTGATGGGCCGGAACGTCGCCAGGCCGACGGCGAGGTCGAGGGAAGCGACTTCGGCCCCTTGCCGGCGGCACTCTTCGAGCGTCGCGGCCGTGAGGTGGAGCCCCGCCGTCGGGGCGGCGACGCTACCGGGGCGGTCCGAGTAGACCGTCTGGTAGCGCTCGGGGTCGTCGAGGGGCCGGTGGATGTACGGGGGGAGCGCCACCGAGCCGAAGGCGCCCAGGTCCTCGACCAGGCTGCTCACCTCCCGGTTGCCGTCCGGGCGCCGCTCCCCCACCTCCAGCACGGGCCGGTCGCCGGCGAACAGGACCGTCCCTGGCGCCAGGCGTCGGCCCGGGCGGACAAGGGCCTCCCAGCGGCCCGCCCGACCCGGCAGCCGCTCCAGGAGCAACACCTCGGCCATCCCGCCGCTCGCCTTGCGGAGGCGGAGGCGGGCGGGGACCACCCGGGAAGTGTTGACCACGACCACGTCGCCCGGCCCCAGGAGCTGGGGCAGGTTGGCCACCCGCAGATGGGAGGCCGGGCCGCCCAGGGCGACGAACAGGCGGGCCGAGTCGCGAGGCTCGGCCGGTACCTGCGCAATGGCTTCTGCGGGCAGGTCGTAGTCGGGGACATCCATTTGGGAACCGGAGCCAGCCCTGCTTGTAAACAGGGGACGGGCTCAACCCCAAAGCGTAGGCGGCTGGCCCGGGCCTACCTGGTCGTCGCCCCCGGAGGGGCGGGCAGGGGGAGGTACCCCCAGGTGCTCCCATGCCAGCGGGGTTGCCACCCTACCCCGGGGGTTAATCATCAGCTTGCAAATTTGCAGGTGGTACGGCT
>JBOGGK010000593.1:0-4936 GCA_050744045.1 Acidimicrobiales bacterium
CTGGTCGACCAGGGGCGATTGTTCCGGTTCCTCATCCGTGACCGCGACACGAAGTTCACCGCCTCGTTCGACGAGGTGTTCTCTTCCGAGGGCATCGAGATCATCAAGACGCCGGTGCGCTCGCCCCCAGCGAAGGCTTGCGCAACTGACTGCTCCTTATCCGTAGGGTGCGTAGCAAAACCATCGCGGGCTAACTGGCGCAGGCACGTCGGTGCCACGCTACATGCTTGCTGTGACCGTCTGTCTCGGCGCTCTCACCTCCTCCGTTTTGGCTTGGAGGCTGGCGTCGCCGCGAACTGTTCAGGGCTCAGCAGCTCAGTAACCGAAATGGGTTCGTCACAGCACGGGCACGGCCCGCCCGGGCCCAGCCGCCGGCACCAGGTGTTGCAGTCTTCGCAGCGTTGCTCGCCGAGGTAACGCGCTTCACAGCTCGGGCACGCGTAGACGGTGTCGGGCTTGGCCACCAGCGGTTGGGCAGGCGCAACGTGGCGTCGTCGCCAAGCAGCCTGGCGGCACACAGCCGAGCAATAGCGGCCCCGTCCCTCCGGCGTGAAAGGCCGCTGGCAGACTGGGCAGGCTATCGTCGCGGTATCGTCGCGCACGGCTCTGTCGTGGTTCACTGGATAACTCCCTTCCGGCCCGCTCGCCTGCGGGCGCCGTAGGCAGCCATGCAACAGCGCTGGCTGCACCACTTCTTCCCCCGTCGCAGGGCGGGCTTGGCCGGCACCGGGCCGCCGCACCACTGACAGGACTGTTGCAGGGACATGGGTGGCTCGAAAAGCCGCTGCCCTTTGTCGTTATAAACCTGCGACGCGATGTGGCCAGAGCTCGCCCATATCTTAACGGTGCAGGGGTCGGCGCTGAGCAGGCCGGAGATCTCCTCCAGGGTGAGCAAGCCCCGCCGGCGCAAGCGCGAGTAGCGGTCCTCCAGGCCGTACGCACGCCGCAGGAGGTAGATGATCCGCGTGCTGAAGCTTTCGGCCACGCCGGGGTGAAAGCCTCGGGAGTTCAAGATGTCGACGATCTCGGAGCCGGTGTGGTCGTCAAGCAGCCGGTCGACCTCTGCGACCACGGCGGGGCTCACCTTGTTCAGCTCGGCCGCGCTGAGAGGCAATGGCAGGAACAAGCTCTGGGTCGCGCCACCCCGGGAACGGACGTGGGCGACGATCTTGTCCGTGCGCAACAAGGTGACGTCTTCTACCAGCAGCCGGACCATGCGCTTGCGCTCACGCTGGGGCACAGCCGGGTCTCGCCACAGCCGCGGGAAATCACCTGCCAATGCGAGGATCTGTTCTCTCTGGTCAGCGTCCATGGCACGCCCGTCGGCCTCGCGCCGGCGTTCGTAGTCGTCCTGGGCGTCCCGCAACGCACGAAGCTTCTGGTCCCAGTCAGCCTCCAGGGACTGGGCGACGAGGCGGTTGTCGGGGCCGACGCTCAGGTAGCGGCGCTGGGCGAGCTCGGCCTCCTAACGCGCCCTGTCCACCTGCTGGTGGCGCAGGCCGTCGGCCTTGTCCGCCCGGGCGTGCAGCTCGTCGTGGACGCTCAGGGCCATTTCCAAGGCGAGCGGTGCCACCGTCTGGACGAGCAGTTCCCCGACAGCCCGGTCGATGTCCTTCCCGAGCAGCACCTGGCACTTGGGCTCGGCGTTCTCGATGCCACGCTTCTGGCAGAGGTACTCGGGCACCTGGTCGCCGTGGTGGGCGTGATAGCGGACGGTCATCCGCTCCCCACATCGACCGCAGACCACGAGGCCCTGCAACAAAGCGGGCCCTTCGCGCGGCGGGCTCTTGGGCCGCTCGGCCCCGTTGGCCTGCGCGTTCTCGTGCAGGCGGGCCAGGTTCTCCTCGTAGCCCGCCCAGGAGATGTAGCCGGGGTGGGCACCGAGGATGACGGTGTGCCACTGTTCGCGGGGCAGCTGGCGCCGGGACTCGCCACCGCTGGGGGACCGCCGGCTCTGGCTGCGCCCATAAACAAATGCTCCTGTGTAACGCGGGTTTTTCAGCACGCGCAGGGAGCGGCTGTGGTGCAACGGGCCCCAGGCCACTTCTCCCTTGTGCGCACCGCTCGACAGCCGACGCGGGAACAGCAGGCCTGTTCCCTGAAGCTGCGCACCGTGGCCGTGGCCGAGCCGGTGCGGGCGAAGGTCTCAAAAAAAGTACGGACGGCGTTTTGGACTTGCAGGTCGGGGTCGAGCACGACGCGCCCTGAGGCGTCGTTCACGAGGCCCACCGGCAACTTCATCTCGAGCTCGCCGCGGCTCGCCTTGGCCAGCTGGCCCCCGATCAGCCGGGCCCGCAGCACGTGCAGTTCTGCCTCGCTCATGGTGCCCTTGAGGCCGAGCAGCAGCCGGTCGTTGAACTGCGCTGGGTTGTAGATGCCGTCCTCGTCCAAGATCAAAGGGTCGGCGAAGGCACAGATCTCGAGCAGGTGGTGCCAGTCGGACGAGCTGCGGGCCAGGCGGCTGACCTCCAGGCCGAGCACCAAGCCGACCTCGCCCAGGCCGACCGCGGCGACCAGTTTCTGGAAGCCCTCCCGGTCGCTGTCCGCGCCGGACAAGCCGAGGTCGCTGTCGATGACCACGACGGCTTCGGCCGGCCAGCCGCGGGAGATGGCTCGGTCTTTCAACGCGTACTGGCGCTTGGTGCTCTCGGTGTTCTCCAAGACCTGGCGGAGCGTGCTCGGGCGGACATAAAGGTAGGCCAGGCGCCCGAGGTGGCTGGCCGTGACTTTGAGGTGGGCCTCGGTGTTCATGCGTGGCACCTCGCTTGGCTGGCCAGGAGCATTTCGGCCAACAGCCGGACCAGTTCGCCGCCCTGGCCATTCTGGGGGACGGGCTCGGCCCCTGGCGTCACCGGGGCCCGCGGCCGGCTGGGAGGTGGCAGGGCGCCCATCCAGGCCGGCAAGCCGGCGCTCATGAGCACGGCCCGGCCCCGGGGCGTGAGGGCGGGCAGCTCGCCGAGGGCCTGGGCACGCAGGGCCTCGTAGCCCCGGGCGAGGTCGGCAGCGCCCGCGGTGATAGTCATGAGCCCTGGGGGAACCCCCCTTTTCCCCGTCTTGCCAATGCCCGCTCGACGCTGCGCGGGTGCACGCGCAGGCCGAAGCGCTCCTCTACGATGCGGGCCAGGGCGGCGCTGTTCAGGCTGGGCTGGGCCCGGCGGGCGGCCTCCAGCTCGTCCAGGACCTCGTCGGTGAGCTTGTGGGCGCGCCTCGGCCCAGGGCGCTGGGGCAGCAGGCCGGGCAGGCCGGGCCCGGTGAAAGCGGCCTGGGCTTCGTAGAAGCTCGGGCGGGAGAAGCCGAAGGCAGCGCTCGCCTGGGCGACGGCCTGGCCGTCCTCTCTCACCCGCCGCAGCATCTCGTACTTCACCTGCACGAGGTCTCGAGGGTCGAAAAAGGGGCCCTCGCCGCTGAAAGCGGGGTCGGCGACCCGGCCCGGGCGAGGGTTGAGGGCGTGGTGGCGCCGCAGGGCGGAGGCTTTGTCGGGTGCTCCTTCGGGCCCTGGCACGGTCGTCCTCCTCTCGTGACGTTAGGTCCGTTATGCCGTAACACAGGGCGCCGTTGGTGGACCCTTCCCCAGCACTTCTCCCCCGCCGGTTCGGGGCGTCATGGCTGTGATAGGGCAGCCACGACCGGAGACGACCCGGCATAATGAACCTTACGGCTCCGGCATAATTCACCTTACGGTCACCTCCTCCACCTGGGCCAAGAGGCGGGCCAGGGCTACGAGGTCGGCAACCTGGAAAGGCGACCTCCCGGCACCCATGACGACGACGGGGTCGCGCCCCTCGACGTCTGTCCAGCGGGCCGGCAGCGAGTAGACCTGCTCGTCACCGGGCTTTTTGAAGAACACCCGGTGCTCGCCCCAGGTGTGGGCGAAGCCGACCCTCTCGAAGCTCTGGCCGGCCAGCGGGTGGAACGGGTGGACGACCACGAAACTTCCCGGACCTTCACGACCGGGTGCAGTTGAAGGCGTACGACAACGCGTTTGCAGAGCGTTGGGTGCGCACGGTCCGCGAAGACTGCCTCGACCACCTGCTCATCTACTCGAGGCACCACCTCGAATCGGTCCTCGGCGACTACGTGCGCCATTACAACGAGAGCCGCCCCCACCGGGGACTTCAGCTTGGTACCCCACTGCCTCGCCATGACCAACCAAGCACCGGCAAGGTCCGCCGGCGCGACATCCTCGACGGCCTCGTCCACGAGTACGACCGGGCCGCCTGACCGTCAGCATTCGCCTCCCGAGCAGCGTGTTCAACGCGCTGGCCGTCTACGACGACCCACGCCTCGGACGATGCTTCGCCAGCCTCCATCACGTCCTACTCGGAAGGGACCTGCCAGCCGCTCGTCCTATCCGCGATCTCAACAGATCCGAGTCGCTCCAGGGCGCCAACAATCACGGCATCGGATACTTGGACCCTTCAGGCAGTGCTCAGCCAGTTCTCGACCGTCCGGCCCTGTGACCGCAAGGCCAACAAGGCGCCCGGGACCGCCGCCTTGGAGGCCCGGGCCAGGATCCTCGGCGACCATGGTCAAGAACCGGCCGTCGATCTCCAAGCGATGGCCGATGTCGTCCAGCTCGCGTTCCCCGGCGCACACAAGCGCTTGGACACCGAGTTGCCGGCATGAGCGCCGGATCGGACTACCAGCGCCTCCGGGCCCACTTTGGCGTTCCTCAGGATGACCGCCGCGGCCGAGGCACTCCCGGGGCTCTTGGATGAGGCGGCGAAGGCCAAGCTCTCCACCTCGGCGTTTTTGGAGCGGCTCCTCTCCGTCGAGGTCGACGCGGTCGACGAGCGCCGCCGGGCGAGCCTCACCCGCTTCGCTCGCTGCCGTCACCGTTCACCCTCGCCGACTTCGACTTCTCCGCCCAGCCCTCGGTGGACGAAAAGCTCATCGCCGAGCTCGGAACCCTGCGCTTCGTCGAGGACGCCACCAA
>JBOGGK010000594.1:0-8224 GCA_050744045.1 Acidimicrobiales bacterium
CTACAGGACTTTGTCAGTACCGGTTTTTACGGATTGGCAATGAAGGGGTATGTATTGAGTGCTGGTAGTGTCCGAGCACGTGGTTGGGCGAAGGCTCACCGGTCTCCCCCCTGACCGGGGTGAGCCCCCCTGCCACCAGGGTCCCCTTTCCTCCCCCTGGGGGACCCGCACGCCGTTCCCCCGGCACCCTTCTGGCTGGGTCTATGCCAACCGGCCCGGGGGCGCTGCCGGCGTGGACCTCGCCACCGCCCGCCACAGCGGGGGTGCCACCAGGCTGAGCGCTACGGCTTCCATGACCCCGGCGATGAGGATGGTCTCCGGCACGTTGCCCGTCAGGGAGGCGACCGCCCCTCCCAGCACTGCTCCCAGGGGTGCAGCGCCCGCGACCATCAGGCGGTGGACGCTGGCGACGCGCCCGTAAAGGTTGCGGGGCACCAGGCGCTGGCGGGTCGTCACCGACCCCACGTTCACCATCGCGGTGCCGAACTCCTGCACGCCGAAAACAAGGGCGGCCAGGACCGCTTCACGCATGAACGACAGGCCCACGTAGCTGATGGCGACGAAGGCGCAGCCGGAGATGATGAGCTTGGACGCGCCGAAGCGCTTTTGGAGGCGCCCCCCGCTCAGGGCACCGATCACCCCGAGCGCGGCGGCAAGGGCGAGGAAACCTCCGTAGCCGGCCGAGCTCAGCTGGAGGGTCCTCCTGCCGTAGAGGACGAGGACCGCGTAGAACATGCTCTGCATGAACGTCCCGGACGCGACGGTGGCGGCGAGCAGCACGAGCACCCTCTGCTGGCGGAACAGGCGCACCCCTTCGCGCAAATTGGTCCCCCACCCCGGACGGCGGTGGCCCGAAGCGTTGGCCCGAGGGCTCGAGCCGTTCGTCCGGTGGCCGGGACTGTTAGCGAGGAGGCCGGGGCCGTCCACCGGGAGGGTGGTAGCGCCGCCCGGCTCCTGCGCCAGGGTGACCCCCACGCTGCCCTCCCCCCCGCCGGCCCGGTAATGGAGGCCTCCGCCCTTCGGCTGCGGGGTAATGCTCTTGATGAGCAAAGCAGAGACGAAGAAGCTCACCGCGTCAGCAAAAAAAGGCAGCCTCCTCGCTACCGAGAACACGAGACCGCCAACGCCGAGCCCCACGAACTGCTCACCCGACGCCTCGACGCCGATGAGGCGCGAGTTCGCCGTACCCAACTGGTCGGGATGAGCTATCACCTCTGCCGTGCAGGCCTGGGCGGCAAGGGTGTAAGTGACGTCACAGGCGGCCGTGACCCCGGCCACCACGTACAAGATCGCCATATCAGCCGCCCCGAAGGTCATCGCAGCCGCAAGGGCAGCTACCGCCACGCCCGCTGCCACGTTGCAGCCCGCCATCAGCCGCCTGCGCTCTATGCGGTCTGTGATGACACCTGCGGGTAATGCCGCAAATGCCGCAAATGCTTTACTCGAGGCAGTTACGCCCGCAATAGCCAGAGGGTTGCTCGTCAGTGTGAGCGCCAACAAAGGGAAAGCCACATAAGCCAGGCCGTCGCCTGTAGCCGATATGCCCGTGGCCCACCAAAACCGCCAGAACGCCCCGCCCAAGCCTCGAGGTTGGCCAAGCGCAGCATCGTTGCCGGTCTTGCGGGCAATTTCAGCTGTCAACGGCTGGGCCGAAGCCAATACCCAACCTCCTCTGCCTCCCTGAGACCACCGGTGACCATATCCCACCAATAACGACGCGAGTTGGCGGCTGACGAGGAGGGTACCCGAACCCTAGCAGGCCGGCCCGCCCCCCACCGGGCCCGCCGGAGGACAACTCGCCCTTTTCCGACAAGGGATGGGAGCGCTTGGCGCAGGCGCGGCGGGCTGCGTCAGCCCTATAGCCAACGGTGCGGGCGGTATTGTCGAGACATGGCCGCTTGGCACGAGGCGGGCCAGGTTCTCGCTCGCTCTGGCCGCCGATTGGGTAACGGCGCGCCTCATTGGTGGCAACTGGTCGGCCTCTGCGTTGGGCTCAACCTGACCGAAACCACCCTGGTCGCCGCGTTTGCTCCTTCCAGTTACCCCTACCTCGCCCCCCAAGCCAGCGCGGTGTTCCCCTTCGGCGTCTTCGGCGACCTCCGCTGGGTCAGCGTCTACCACGACTCGTGGCCCAGCCTGGCGGCAGAACTGGTCGGCGTGCTCTTCGTGCGCGGGGCCCTGACTGCCCTTTCCATCGCCCTGGCATGGCCATCTCTCATCGCCCGGCCCTCCGCGGCAACGCTCCTGCGCCGAGGCGCCTTCGCTGCCGCGTTGGCGTCGGTGCTGCTCTGGCCGAGCGTGGCGCTCCTGTTCGGTTTGGCGGTAGCCCCGGTGTCTTGGCTGTTCCTGGCCGCGGTGCCGACCGCCCTGCTGGTCGCCTTCGTCGTGCACCCCGCCGCGGTCAGCGCTGACTGGTGGAGGCGGGTGGTGGCGCCGCGGGCCATCGGCTGGCTGGCCCTCGCCTTTGTGACGATGAGCCTCTCCAGTGCCGTGATCGCTGCCCTTCCTCTGGCCGCCTGGCCCGTCGTGGCCGCCCTCAGCGGGCTGTTCAACGCCTGGTCGTGGGTGGGCCTGGTGCACGCCGTGGTAGACCGCCGGCCGGTGCGCCACCTGGTACCCGTCGCCGCGATGACGACCACGGTGCTGGTAGGTATCGTCGTGGGAGGGGCCGTGATAGGTTTCAGCCTTGCGCACAGGACCCCGCGGGCCGTAGCCAGCTCGTCCAGTTCGGGGACTTATCCCGGGGCCCAGGCGGCTGTGCTGGTCGTGTCAGGGTACGGGTCGAACTGGGACGGCGCCGCGGTGCACCCGTTCCGAGGCGATTTCACCGAGGAGCGTTTTTCGTACCGGGGCCTCGCGCCCAGCGGGCAGCCGCTCCCCTACACGAGCACGGACACGGCGAAGCCCCTTTTGGAACTGGACCGCATGCTGCTCGCCCAGGTGGCATCGCTCAACCGGAGGACAGGCGAGCCGGTGAACGTGGTCGCAGAGAGCGAGGGCGCCCTGATAGCCAAGACGGCGTTGCTGGCCGAGCCGAGCCCCGCGGTAGCCACCTTGGTCATGGCCAGCCCGCTCGAGGATCCCGGCCGTGTCTGGTACCCGACCCAAGGCGACCAGGGGTGGGGGGTGGCGAGCAATGAAGCCATGCGGCTCATCAGCGACGCGTTCCAGGGGGTCGCCCCGATCGACCTCTCGCCCGAGAGCCCACTATTCGCTTCGCTCGACCGCCAGGCGCCAGTACTGGAAACCGCCATGTCCTGCCGGATATACGGCATCCGCCAGTTCGCCCTCTTGCCACTCGCCGACGCTACCGTCACCCCCGCTACCGAGCAGCTCTCGTTCCCCTCGGTAGTGCTGCCGGCTTTCCACGGGGGCCTGCTGGAGACCTCGGCCGGACGCAAGATCGTCTCCCAGGTGCTCGACGACCGCCGCGTCAGCCAAGACCGGTTGATGGTGCTGGCCGAAAAGGCGATCAGTTACGCGGCGAGCGCCTGGCAGGTCCCCTCCCTGGCGGCTTCCGACTACCCCAAGCAGCCCGCCAGATCGGACCGTTGCGGCGCCGTCGCCGCCGAGTTCCACGCCGCGCTCCTCAGGTCCCGTTGAACCGTCTTTCATTCCCCTCCCCGCCCAAGCAACCCGGGGCCCCGCCGTCAGGCGGTCCGGCCCGCGTGAGGCGACCGTTTGACCTGGACGTCGGCGCCAGCCAGGACGAGCTCGCGCACCCGGTGCATCGCCCGCCTGCGCTCTTCGGGCCCGAGCCGGTCGATGAAGAGCACGCCGTCCAGGTGGTCCGTCTCATGGGCGAGACAACGTGCCAGGCGTTCGGTACCCGCCACCCGCAGCGGCTCGCCGTGCACGTCGAAGCCGTCGGCGACGACCCTTGTGGACCTCGCTAGCTCGTACTCCAACCCTGGCAACGAGAGGCATCCCTCCAGGTCGGTCAGCGCCTCGGCCGACTTTTCGACGAGCACTGGGTTGACGATATGGCCCATCGTCCCGAACTCTGGCACCGTCGGATCGGTCACGACGAAGGCGAAAACGCGAAGGTTGGCGCCAATCTGGGGCGCCGCGAGACCGGCACCGCCGGCGTCGGCCAACGTCTCGCAGAGGTCGCCGACAAGCCGGCGCAAGGCCCTGTCGAAATCGGCCACGGGCCGGCAGCGCGTCCTCAGCACAGGGTCGCCAAAGACCCGTATAGGACGGACCGCCATCTGTCCAGCGTGCCACACGGCGCAGCTAGCAGGGACCTCGAGCGGCAGGGACCTCGAGCGTGTGGTAGAAAACTCCCCGAACCGGCAGGAGCGGCGGCCTCAAGTGACCCAAGGGCCACCGTGGCCCCAACCGGGGCCTCGCCTTGGGTAGCGCCACGGAGAACGGCAGGCTCTCGAGCGCACGACAAAGAAAAACAGCAACGGGAACCCGAGCCAGAACACGTGACCGCCGGTGAAGGCCGCGACCGCGATGGCAAGCGCGAGCCATGCGAACAAGGCCACTCGCCAACGCCGCACCCCTGGCCACCAGCTCGGGCCACAACAGGGCCTTTCGCTCCAGTCAACGCCGCGCCCCCACCCAGCACCGGTCCAGCCCGCATCCCGCCAACCGACGCCCCGCCCGCGCCCGCCTGGATCATGCATCGGCCCCGGTCCCGCCGCGGCGAAGGCTCGCTCGTCCTCCTCGGGTAGGTCGGAAATCAACTCGTCCAGCTCAGCGTAGGTCTTGGCCTCCAGGCAACGGCCGAAGCGGTCCGCGAACTCATCGCTGTCGAGG
Organism: Acidimicrobiales bacterium; assembly: GCA_050744045.1. GTDB lineage: Bacteria > Actinomycetota > Acidimicrobiia > Acidimicrobiales > Palsa-688 > JBOGGK01. The sequence goes on from JBOGGK010000594.1 coordinate 4,768, forward strand.
CGACCCGCGACGTGCTCGCGGCGGAGTACCTCACCGACGGCAGCCCGGTCATGGTCCGAAGCGCGTAGAGACCGGTTGGCGGGCGCCCCCCGGGAATAGTGGCCGCTGTTGTCACTCATCGCGCTACCTCTTGCTTTCCACCGGTTACAGTATAGTCAAGCCCGCTTGACAGTGACGGTGCCTTGACAAGTGACGGTGCCTTGACAAGTGATCGTGCCTTGACAGTCACCGTGCCTTGACAGTCATCGCCGCTCGGCAATCGTCACCTCGCTTGAAGAACGTACACGACCATATTGCCCACTTGGCGCCGCTACTGCCGCAGCTTGCGATCGCTCTACGGTGGCGGCCAGGCGAGGTCCCGTCAGCCCTGAAGGTCGGGGGCAACCACAGGGAGCGCCACGTGAGGGCTCTCGTCTCGCTCGCCGTTGCGGGACCTGCCACGGTATCGGAGCTGGCGGCACGCCTTGACATGAGCACCGCTCACGCCAGCCGGGTCGTGGGCGAGCTCGCTTCGCGCCGGGCTCGTCGAGCGTGACCACGACGAACGCGACCGCCGCCGTGTCGTTGTTTCGGCTATCGCAAGCGGCCAGGCCGGCGGTGGCGAAGGTGCGAGAGCGCAACGCGGCGCCGCTAGCTCGGTTCCTGACGGAGTTGGGGGACGATGACGCCGGCAAGTTCATCGGCCATCTGGCCCAACTGGTCAGCGTGCTCAATGCCGCAACCGGGCGCTCGGGCCCGAGCCAGGGCAAGCTCCCAGCCTCGGTAGCCCAGCCCATGCACGCGGGCCGGCCCCGGGCAAGCTGGACGAGTGAGCCGGCCTGTAGGCGAATTAGGCAGAGGGGTGCAGACTGAGCCCGACCGAGGCTGACACAATGCGCCTACCAGGAGTTTTGCGAGGCCGTCCGCGGGCCGGGCCGGTCCTCGGGTCGGGGAATGAGACACAGTTATAGTCCGAGACCAACCCAGCCAACCGGCCTGTAGTTGACCTTCAGTTCGGACTGGGAGGCGGGAGCGAGGCCTGGCCTCCCGCTATTGCCCGCTTTCGTGGCTGAATCCGGTCCCCGTGTGCGCTTGAGTGCCGTGCCCGGGGCCGCGGTGCTGGTGGTCAGGGGCGACGCGCTCGAACCCTCTGTGCTACGCGCTGACGCCTTGCGTTTCATGCGCAGGTACCCGGCCTGGGGCCGCTACGGCGTTTCGGCCTTCTTCGCCGGGGACCGGGAGGAGGTCGAGGCTCTGTGCGAGACGAAGCTCCAGCGCTTCGCCACAGTTGTCATTTTCAGGCGGGAAGACCTCCTCGCAGCCGGCGTCGATGTAGTGCCGACGTTCCGGGCGCCGCATGTCACCCTGGCAGCCCCGAGCTTGACCAGCTGGTCGAGCGCCTCATGTCGTGCCCACATGAGACCATGGCCAACGCGCGCTACCAAGGGGCCGCCTAGGGCCCGATGAGCGGCAACGACCCTGAAGAGGTGGACCTGGTGGTCGACCTCAACAGCGAGGACGAGTCTGGCCTGCCCTGGTCCTTTATCGACGAAGCAAGGGACCCGAGCCTTGTCGTCGAAGGTGCCTTCCTCGTGGTGGGCGAGGGGACGGCGCGCGCTGTCGCGCAGGTGGCCGAAGTCGATGGCGACATCGTGCGCGTGCGGCCGCTGCCCGGCCCGGTGAGCCGCCACCGGCACCTGCTCCACAAGCGCAGCGCGTAGGCCAGGCTGGGCCGAGCCCTGAACCCCTAGGTGGCTGGTGTCTTTCGCACACATGAGCGTCGGCGTTGTGACGCTGAGCCAGCAGGCAGGGGACTACGAGTAAGGGCGCGAGCCGAGGCCTGAGCCGACGCGTCCGCGCCTGCTTGTGGACGCGGCATCCCTCGGGGATGAGCGCAACCGGGGAGGTAGCTAGAGAGCGAGCGCACATAATAGGCACGCCCTCATGAGCCCAAGGGACCGCTTTGTGCCTGGGACCAAGCGAACTGGTCGGACCAGTCCACTTGCCCGTAATAGGTCGGCCAAGGAGGCTGGAACAACGGGCCTACTATCTCTACCGGCGCCCGGTCGAGGCCTGGCAAGAGCCACAGCCCGTCGCCCGACACGTACATCAAGCTGGTGCCGGTCCCGGACCAGACCGGGACGCTCGCCCCTTTCGTCCCTCCGACTTCGTGAAGCGCCGAGTAGTTGCCCTTCAGGAGGAAAAGATGGTGCGTCGTGTACCAAGCGGTGACCTGCGAGGGGAAGAAGCTGCCGATGTTGCTCGAAGGCGCCTCCACGAAAGCCAGGGCCTTGCCGTCCGGGGACCAGGCAGGATCCAGTGTCAACATGCTCCGGGGCGCAGGGAGCGCTCGGCAGTGCTCGGTCGGCGCCTGGCAGACGAGGACGGACTTGGTCATCCAGGCGTAGCGGTTTCGCCCAGCTCCTAGGGCGAAGCTGCCGTCCGCGCCGAAAGAGACCGTCCCACCGGCGCCTGCGCCGAGCATGTAGCCCAATTGGACGAGAGGTGCGCCCGGGGAACGGACCTCGTATATCGGCTGGCCGTCGGCGTCGTCGGAGTTGTCGCGGTCGACCTCGAACAGCAAGCCTTCCTGCCCCGGTATTGAGAAGACCTGGGTGATGTAGTTGCCGTGGGCGCCGCTCGCGTTCACCGTTATGGTCGTGCGGTACCAGGTCGTGCGCGGCCCATAGAGGGAGGTCGCCACCTCCAGCCTCCATGGCGTCTTCGAGGTGCCCCCCGCCGTCACGGTGGGCCCGGTCTGCAAGAAAACGTACTCCTTGCCGTCGGCTGTCCAAGCGACCAGACCAAAAGCGCTGCCGGCGTGGTGCAACGACCCGTCCGGGGACACCGACACAAGGGCGCTCCCGGCCACGAGGAGGCCGTCGGGCAACCATTCCGGCGTCCCCTGGGCCGCGACCTGCCTGGCGCCCGCCCCGTCGGCGCTCGCAAGCCATTCGGAGGCTTGGCCGAGGTCATAGGCGAGCCAGTCGGCATTGGGCGAGAACTGCGGCGGCACGTTCACGTCGGTGGTGCCGAGGTCCCTTAGCTGGCCGGTGGCGCCGTCCAGCACGAGCACTTGGCCTCGCGAGACGAAGGCCAGGTCGCCCCGGCCGGCGAACGCAGCGGTGTTGGCGACAGACAGCCCGTCGGGAAGGCGCGACACCTCCGTCCCGTTGGCCCCGCTACCGCTGACAACCGCCTGTGCGGGTACGGCACAAGCCATAGCCATGACCGCGACTGCTGCACAGGGTGTGCTCCGGCCGAGGCGCGACCGCCGGGCTCGTGCGAGCGGGAGGGCAGCCGCCGCGGACGAAGAGGGCGGTGCCGGCGACCCTCGTCTTGCCCTCACGCAATACAAGACCCCCAGCGGGGGCAGGAAGTTCCCGGTCTTTTGCGAGTTCTCGCCTGTTGGCACCGCAGGCAAACCTCTACGCCCGCCACCGCTACGCCCGCCACCGCTGCTCTGGGTGGCCAACAT
>JBOGGK010000595.1:0-1952 GCA_050744045.1 Acidimicrobiales bacterium
CCACTGCGCCGGGCCGACGTTGCACGGGTCGCCGTCGCCGGTCATTTCCGGCGGCAGCAGGTCGCAGCTGCCGAAAAGGTACGCCGTCCAGCTCCAAGGCCCGACGTAGGTGTTGGCGGACCAGACGTTGTCGCCCGGTGCTTCGCCGTTGCTGGCGGGCGCATTGGGAGGGCCCGAGCCGGTGTTCAAGTTGGCGAGCACACCTGGGAGGGAACTAGCGCTCATGAGGGCGTTGGCGCCGATCTGGGTGTTGAACGGGGCTTCGCCGCTCAACTGGTAGGCCATGAAGTTGGTGCCGCAGTTGCCGGCGTGGGCGGCGTCGCACACCGTCGAGGTGCCACCGCCCTGCGGCGGTGCGGAGCTCGCGATGACCCCAGGCTCAAACACGAAGGTGTTGGTTTCTACGGAGATGTCCCTAGCGGGACTTTCCGGGGTAGCTCTCCCAGCCTCCTGACCGCCGTCCGCGCGGACTCTCAAAAATAGTCCACTACCAGCGCGTTTGTCCTGGTCAGGTGCTTGCTTTGTGTTGGTCTATGGTGTATGACATAAATTATGGCTTCTATCATTGGCAAGACCATCAGCGGCCAGACGTACTACTACCTGCGCGAGGTGGCGCGCGTGGGAGGCAAGCCGAAGATCGTCTCCCAGCGCTACCTGGGCAAGGCCGCCGACATCGAGGCTGCGGTCGCTGGCGCGACCGTGGTGGCCGACCGCACCCGGCACTTGGCTTTCGGTGACGTGGCAGCGGTGTGGGAGGTGTTGGGCCGGCTCAGGGTGGCCGAGACAGTGGACGAGGTCGTGGGGCCACGGCGGTCAGACGCCGGGGCGTCGGCCGGGACCTACATCGCCCTTGCGGCGCTCAACAGGATCTGCGACCCCTGTTCCAAGCTCGCCTTTTCGGACTGGTGGGCCAAGACCGCCGCCGACCGCTGGGTGCACCTGCCGGCCGGGGCGCTCGACCACAGGCGCTTCTGGGAGGCGATGGGCCTGCTGGGGGAGGAGCGGCTGAAAGAGGCCGAACGGCGCATCGTGGCCCACATGGTCGAGGCCTTCGGCGTCGAGCTGACCGGCCTCGCGCTCGACATGACCAACTTCGCCACCTGGATCGCCTCTTCGAACGACAAGGCGCCGATCGCACAGCGCGGCCACTCCAAGCAGAAGCGCTCCGACTTGCGCATAGTCGGCCTCGGCCTCGTGGTCTCCGTCGACGGCGGCACCCCCTTGGTCTCCCACTCCTACCCCGGCAACAAGCCCGACGTGACCCAGTTCCCCGAGATGGTGAAAGAGATGGCCGGGCGCTTCGGCCACCTCTTGGGCGAGGGTACCGAGCTGGCGGACCGGCTCACGCTCGTCTTCGACGCCGGCCAGAACTCCGACGACAACTTCGAGGTCTTGGACGGCCTCCCGTCCCACTTCGTCGGCTCGCTCCCGCCTTCTGACCACCAAGAGCTGCTCGCGGTGCCCAGGGCCAGCTACCAGCCGGTGGAGGGCTTCTCCGGGCTCACAGCCTTCGAGTCCGGAAAGGTGGTCTTCGGCAAGCAACGCCGTACCGTCGTGACACACTCGGAGGTCCTGCACGAAAAGCAGTCCCAGGGCTTCGACCAGACCCTTGCCAAGGCACGCCGCCAGCTCGCCGAGGTGCAGGCCCGCCTCGCTCGGGGCAAGACGAGGAAGGAGAGGCAGAAGGTGGAGGCCGAGGTGGCCGGCATCCTCCGGCCCCGCTGGCTCTCCCGGGTGGTCTCCACGACCCTCACCGGCGAGAAGCCATCCGAGCTGGCCTTGCGCTACCGGACGAGCCAAAGGGCACGGGCACGGCTCGAAGAGGAGGTCTTCGGGAAGCGTGTGCTCGTCACCGACAAAACCGAAGGGCTCGCCCCGACGGCTGTCATCGTCAGCGACTACCGCTCCCAGGAGGCGGCCGAGGAGGACTTCCGCCAGATGAAGGACCCGAG
>JBOGGK010000596.1:0-4060 GCA_050744045.1 Acidimicrobiales bacterium
CCGACGAGCCGGCGTTGCAGGTCGTCAGCGGCACGGGCGCAGCCTTTTTTGCTCCGGTCCAACACTTGGGGATGCCACGCTCGGAGGGCTCGCGCTCGGAGCAGCCACGTCCGGGGGCACCACGTACGGGGGTCTCGGGCAACCTCACCCTGGCCGCGACGGTGCCGCGGAGGGCTCGCCCGGTAGTGGAGGTAACGGACAAGGGCCTTGCTCAAGGAGTCTCGCTGGTGGACGGGCAGCTCTCCCCCGGCCCGAGCATCCTTTCCCGGGCCGGCACCGACGAAGCGCTCTCGGCCACCGGGAGGCTTGGTGGCGCCCGAGTCCAGCTGAGCGACGCTTCCCTGGTCTGGTTCGCCGGTTCGGACGGAGGCACGGTGCCGCCCCGGCCAGACGAGGCCTACCTCCAGGTCCTGGCCAGCGCTTCGCCGCCGAGCTCGTCGTCCCTACCTGCGTCGGACTTCTCGCTGCGGTTGCCCGGGGGCGGGGTGGTGCCCGCCCAGGAGCTGCCCGACTCCGACCGGGCCGCGATCGTCGTGGGGTTTGTAGTCCCGGCCTCCTTCAGCGACGGCACCGTCGTCGTCTCGGCGGGCGGGCGTTTCCTGCGCGTGCCCGTCCATTTCCCCTAGTAGCTTCGCCTGGTAGCCGTCGAGGGCTCTAGCCGTTAGGGGTAATCGCCGGCCGGCCCCGGGCGCCAGCCCCTAAGGTAACGGCATGACCCTCGAACGCCGGCTCCCCCAAGACATTCGCGTCCTGCTGCTGGAGAGCATCCATCCCGACGCGAGTGCGTTCCTCTCCAAGGAGGGCTACCAGGTAGAGACGCTGGACCGCGCTCTGGGGGAGGACGAGCTGGTGGCGCGGCTGGCCGAGGTCGACGTCATCGGGATCAGGAGCAATACCCACATGCCGGCGGTTGCCCTGGGCAGCGCCCCGCACCTGCTTGCGGTCGGGGCGTTCTGCATAGGCACCAACCAGATCGACTTGCCCGCCGCCACCGCCCGCGGCATCGCGGTGTTCAACGCGCCTTTCTCCAACACCCGCAGCGTGGTCGAGCTCGTGATCGGGGAGATAATTTCGCTTCAGCGCGGGCTCACCGACAAATCCCGCCAGATGCACGAAGGTAAATGGCAAAAGTCTGCCAAGGGCAGCCACGAAATACGGGGCCGCCGGCTGGGGATCGTCGGGTACGGCAACATCGGGTCGCAGCTGTCTGTCTTGGCCGAAGGGCTCGGCATGTCCGTCTACTTCTACGACACCGACGACAAGTTGGCCCTCGGCAACGCCAAGCGCTGCGCATCGCTCGAAGAGCTCCTGGAGGCGGTCGAGGTGGTGACCCTCCATGTCGACGGGCGCCCGGCGAACAGGGGGATGTTCGGCGAGGCGGAACTTTCTCGGATGCGCGCTGGTAGCTTTTTCCTCAACCTGTCGCGCGGCTTCGTGGTGGACCACGAGGCGCTTCGCGCCCATATAGAAAGCGGCCACCTTGCCGGCGCCTCGGTGGACGTGTTCCCCAAAGAGCCGAAGCGCAAGGACGACCCCTTCGTTTCCGAGTTGCGGGGCCTGCCCAATGTCATCCTCACCCCCCACGTCGGGGGCAGTACGGAAGAGGCCCAGCAGGACATCGGGCGTTTCGTGGCCGGCAAGCTCCACGACTACCTTGCCCATGGGGCGACGTCGCTGTCGGTGAACCTTCCAAACCTGGTGCTGCCGCCGCGAGCGGGCGAGTTCCGCCTCACCCATGTGCACTCCAACGTCCCCGGGGTGCTGGCCGCCGTCAACAGCGTTTTCGCTTCGCACGGCATGAACATCGAAAGCCAGTTCCTCGCCACCAAGGGTGACGTCGGCTATGTGATCACCGACACGCCCAGCGACTTCCCGCCCGAGGTGACGAGGGTCCTGGCCGAGATGCCGTCCACGGTCCGCCTGCGCATCCTGTGAGCAGCGGGCTGCTTGGCCCGCTCCGCCGGCCGCCGGCCTTCGGCTCCTTGCCCGTCCCTTTGGCCGCCAGCCCTCGGCTGCTTGGCCCGCTCCGCAGTTCGCCGGCCGCGTGCACATACGCCGTGAGCGGGTCAAGGGGCCAAGGAGCGCCTAAAGGCAGCGCCTGCTGGTGCCGATAAGGCCCTGTGAAGAGTTTCACGGATGTAATTAGGACGGGTTCGGAGGCTGCGAGCCGGTCCTTGTCCGGCCTGGCCTTGGGCCTCGCCGCGATCCTGTTGCGGGTTGCGCTCGCCGCGAACACCCGGGCCAGCCTGGCAATGGGTTCTTGGGCCCAACGGCTCCAGGCCCGCAGAGCCGCTCGTTGCCTCGAGGCGGCGCGCCGTGCCAAGGCCGCCGACCGCTGGAGGACGGCGTTCGAGGCCGCTCCGACGGGCATGGCCAAAGTCGACTTGGAGGGCCGGTTCTCCGACGTCAACCCGGCTTTGTCCGCTCTTCTCGGCGAACCCCTCCGGGTTGTCCTCGGCCGGCGCTTGAGCGCGTTCGTTTACCCTGACGACCTCGATGCCTTGGGCGGTCCCGGCAACCCCGGCCGCCCGGGCCGGCCCACGGCGAGGGCCGAGGTCAGGCTCGTGTGCTCTGGGGGGCGGCTGCGGTGGTGCGAACTGGCGTCGACCTTGGTCCGCGATGCTGGCGGGAGGCCCGAGTACGTCCTGGTGTCAACGGTCGACATCACCCGTCATAAGCGTTCGCAGGCGGCCCTGCGGGACCTGGCCACCCGTGACCCCCTGTCTGGGCTCGCCAACCGGCGCTGGTTCGAGCTCCAGTTGGCCGGGCACCTGCGCCTGTGCGCCGACGAAGGTGCCCGCGGCGGGCTCCTCCTTCTGGACTTGGACGATTTCAAGTCTGTCAACGACACGATGGGCCACCAGGCCGGCGACCGGCTCGTCATCGAGGTCGCAGTCACCCTGCGCCGGCACCTGCGGGACCACGACGTGGTCGCCCGCTTGGGCGGCGACGAATTCGCCGTCATAGTGCGCGAGGGGGACCGGCGCGCCGCTGAGGCGGTGGCCCGAAAGCTGGTGCTGGCGGTGAGGGACGAGGTGGGAGAAGCAGGGGGCTGGGGAGTCACGGTCTCTGTCGGGGTGGCGCCGTTCGAGCTCGTTCTGGCTGGCCGGGGCGGCGGCGCTCTCGCCGGCCGCCCGGTCGTGCCGGCCCACCGGGGCACCGTTCCCGCTACCGGCACCGTTCCCGCTACCGGCACGGTCCCGGAGGGCGAGACGGCCGCCGCCCAAGCGCGGGCCGGCCAGGCGAAGCATGCCATGGGCGTCACTGACGTGCAGGCGCTGGACGTCCTAGGGGCGGCCGACGCCGCGCTATACCTCGTCAAGCGGTCAGGTCGGAACGGCTACGCGGTGGCTTGCACAGGCGAGTCCTCCCGGCACGCTCGCCGGCGCCAGGTCGACCTGGTGGCCGGGCCGGCGGTGGTGGTTGAGCCCCGCGAGAGCGTGGCCCAGGTGGCCCTGGTGGGGGCCGGCGGGGCCGGGGACCGCGGCGCTGGGCGGGGGCGGTAGCGCTGGGCGGGGCGGTAGCGCTGGGAGGGGCGGTAGCGCTGGGCGGGGCGGTAGCGGCGAGCGGTGGTGCTGGTGGGGACGCCTTTGGGCACACTAAGGAGCGAAGTGTGACCCTTTAAGGCGGTCAGGGCGGTGGGGGCCGCCGGGCGGGCCGGCGTGTGCACGAAATCTACAAATGCATTTTGGCCAAAGGGCGCATCTGCACGCCTCGTGCACGAAAACGAACCTCTATCGTACAGATGCGCCGTTTTGCCGGATGCATCTGTACGTTTCGTGCACGCCTCGCATGGCGGGCACGCCTCAGACCAGCGGCCCTTACCGGCGGGCGGCTCTAATCGAGGGACGCCGGGAAGGCGCCCCGCCGGCCCGGCCTCCCCGGCCCTCGGCTCAGCAGCATGGTCGCCAGCTCAGCGGCCAGGTCGGGGGCATCGCGGTGGGTCACGACGATGCGGTCCCACTTGACGCCCTCCGCGACCAGGACCAGCGCGGGGCAGCGGGCATGAACAGCGGCGAACTCCCGCACGCCCCCTCGCCGGCAGCTCCCGACCGTGAAC
>JBOGGK010000597.1:0-7169 GCA_050744045.1 Acidimicrobiales bacterium
CTCCAAGCCCGCCTCATGTCCCAGGCCCTGCGCAAGCTCACCGCCACCATCAGCAAGTCCAATGCCATCACGATCTTCATCAACCAGCTCCGGGAGAAGGTGGGGGTGATGTTCGGCAGCCCGGAGATCACCCCGGGTGGCCGGGCCCTCAAGTTTTACTCGTCGATCCGTCTCGACATCCGCCGGATCGAGTCCATCAAGGACGGGGCGGAGATCATCGGCAACCGCACCCGGGTGAAGGTGGTCAAAAACAAGTGCGCCGCCCCCTTCCGCCAGTGCGAGTTCGACATCATGTACTCCAAGGGGATCAGCCGCGAAGGCTCCCTTCTGGATGTGGCCACCGACCTCGGCATCGTCCGCAAGTCCGGGGCGTGGTACACTTACGAGGGCGAGCAGATCGGCCAGGGTCGGTAAAACGCCAAGGTCTTCCTGACCGAGAACCTCGAGATGATGATCGAGATTTCCGAGAAGGTGCGGCAAAAAGTCGGGGTCGGCAGCGCTCCCGAGCCCGCCGGCGAGATCGAGGAAGGGCCCTTGGTCCTCGAAGATTGAGCCCCGACCGGCCAGCTCGTCTCCACGAGAGCGGCTCCCGACAACGATGTCAAGACGCGGCCGTTCTTCACAGTTTCTTCGAATTTTTCTGGCGTTCTGGCACCCTGAGCGCGATACTGGTAGTGCGCTATTTACAAGTGGCGTTCTTGGCCCGGCCCTAGGCGAGGATGGGCTCGAGTTCGCCACCCTCGGGAGGTGCCATGACAGCGTTCAGCTTGGTGGACGAACCAGCCGGGGCAGTCCTGGATCTGACTTCGCCGGCGTTATCGAGCGAGCTCGCCCAGATCGAGGACCGGCTCCATGTGCTGCGAGGTCTGCTCGACGCCGCCGGCCGGCTAGGAGAGATAAACAAGGTGGTCCAGTTTTCGGGCGACCGCGGCTCTGCTCTGGTCGCCCTCCAGCAGGCGCCTTTCGGGTACTCCCGCCAGCAGGCTGAGGCGATCCTCGACATGCCCATCGGCGCGCAGGCCGCCGAGGAGCTCGGGCAGTTGCGCAACGAGCGCGACCACCTCGCTGAGCGGCGGGCAGGTTTGCGGGAGCACGTGGCCGAAGTGCTTGCCTTGCACTGGTTCGGCTGAACGGTCCAGCACAGCTGCTCCGGCCCCCGCGGCCAAGCGGGACGCAGGAGCGAACCAGGTGTCCTAGCTAGCCCGGGTTTAAGGCTCGTGCCCACTCGGTTTGAAGCTTGCGCCGGAGCGAGTCCAACGCGTAGGTGGCGGCCCGTGCCCGCACCAGTTCTCGGTCGCCCGACAGCGCGATCTTCCTCACGGTCACCCCGTCGGGCCCGTCGAGGGCGACGAATACCGTGCCTACGGGTTGGCTGTCCTGGGTCGTCGGACCGGCCACGCCGGTGAGGGCGAGCGCCACGTCCGCGCCAAGTAGGGACCTCGCCCCGGTCGCCATTTCGCCTGCTGCGCTCTCGCTGACGACCGGGCCCGGCCCGACACCGAGCAGCGACCTCTTCACGTCCGTGCCGTAGGGCACAACCCCACCGGCGAACCACGAGCTGGCTCCGGGCACTGATGTCAGCCGCGCCGCCACCAGGCCGCCGGTCAGCGATTCGGCCACGGCCAAGCGGGCCCGGGCCTCCGAGAGGAGCTGGCCCACGACGACCTCCAGGTTTTGTTCGTCCACTCCGCCCACGGCGTCGCCCAGTAGGGCGCGGACCTCGACCTCCTCGGCGTCAAGGGCGCGCTCTGCCACAGCAGCCGCCTCGCGCCCTTCCGCGCGCGTCGTCAACCTCACCCTTACGCCCTCTTTGACGTTAGCGAGGAAGGCGATGGTCGTCGGCGTGCCCTCCAGGGCCGCGACCCGAGGGGCCACGATCTCGGCCACCTTTGACTCGGGGACGCCCCACACCCGGAGGAACCGGCTCCGGATCGTTGCCGGCGAGCCCGCCCGCCTCACCAGGCCCGGGACCACGCTGCGCTCCACCATGTCGCGCATTTCGGCGGGCACTCCCGGGACGGCGTAAACGACCTTCGAGCCCACCGGGCAGACCAGCCCGGGGGCGGTGCCCAGCGCCGCCTCGATCGGCGAAGCCCCCTCAGGGACGTCGGCCTGCCTGTAATTGTTGGTGGGCACGTCCCGGTCCCGGAAGCGTTCCCGGAGGTGGGCTTCGATGGCAGGGTTACGGCGCAGGGGCACGTCCATCACTTCGGCGATGGCCTCCCGGGTGATGTCGTCCTGGGTGGGCCCGAGGCCCCCGCAGCAAATGACGGCATCGGATCGGCCCAGCGCCGCTCGCAGCGCGGCAACGACGCGGCCTTGGTTGTCGCCCACCTTGGTCTGGAAGTAACACGAGATGCCCGCCGTCGCCAGCCGGTCGCCTATCCAGGCGGAGTTGGTGTCAACGACCTGGCCGAGCAGCAGCTCGGTGCCGATGGCTACGACCTCACAGTCCACGGCCGCCCCTCCGCCTCAAGCGCCCGTCGCCACGGCCCGGCGGCCCGCCGCACGGGTGTCGACGAGGTACTGCCATGCGCTCGCCCAGGCCAGGCCGACCGCCAACCACAAAGCGACGTGGGAAAGGGTGAGCTGGGAGGACCAAGCGACGGGCAGCAGGACCAGGGCCACGGTCACGAACTCCACCAGCGTCTTGGCCTTGGCCACCTTCCGGGCGGGGACGCTGACGCCGTGCCGGGCGACTACTACCCGGTACGTGGTGACCACGAGCTCACGCGCCGCCAGTAGCGCCACCGGGGCCCAGGTGAACTTGCCGATGGCCACCATGGCGACCAAGGCCCCCATCACGAGGAACTTGTCGGCCAAGGGGTCGAGGAACGCTCCCGAGGCGCTCGCCCCCCGCCTCCGGGCCAGCCAGCCGTCCACCGCGTCGCTGAAAGCCAGCACCGCCCAGAAAACCAGGGCGGCCCACGAAGGGGTGGTGTGCAGCACGACGAGGACGAGGGCGGGGGTGGCCGCGATACGGGCCACGGTCACCCCGTTGGCCGCCGTCTTCAGGCGCCACGGGGCGGGGCCGGGCACCGGTCGGGCGGGGGACGAGGGCAACCGGGGCGCTTCTCGGGCCGGGGCGGTCCAGGCGTCGTCTCTCACGCCACCACCGACATGCCTACGAGGTCCGGCCCGGCCGCTTCGGTGAGCTCGAGCTCCACCCAGGTCCCGGGTGCGAGCTCGGTCGGCACCTCGATGATGCCGTCGATTTCGGGGGCTTCGCGGTGGCTCCTGGCCTGGCCGGCGGCGTCGACAAGGGCATGGCAGCGCGTGCCCACCAGCTGGGCTCGCTTGCGGGCGGTAATGGCGTCTTGCACCTCCGTGCACTCGCGTGCCCTCTCGGCCACCAGCTCCTCCGGCACCTGGTCGGGCAGCCGGGCCGCGTAGGTCCCCTCCTCCCGGGAGAAGGGGAAGAAGCCCACCCAGTCGAGCTGTGCCTCGGCCAGGAATGCCAGCAATGCATCGTGGTCGTCCTCCCTCTCCCCCGGGTAGCCCACTATGAACGAGGACCGCAACGCCGCTTCGGGGAACCGCCGGCGGATACCCGCGATCTTCCCCAAAAAGTGCCCCCCGTCACCGGGCCGGCGCATGCGGCGCAACAGGGGTCGGGAAACGTGCTGGAGCGAAAGGTCGAAATAGGGGCACCCGCTGGCGCCGACCGCATCGATCAGCTCCTCGTTCAACCCGGACGGGTAGAGGTAGAGCAGGCGCACGCGCGCCACTAGCTCCCTCACCGCTCCCACGAGGTTCACCAGGCCCCCGGCCGCCTGCGGCCGGGGGAGGTCCCGCCCCCAGGACACCAGGTCCTGGGCGACCAGCACCACCTCTTGGGCCCCGATGGCAGACACCTCGGCCAGGATGTCGACCGCTGGGCGGGAGCGTTGGCGGCCGCGGAAAGTCGGGATGGCGCAGAAGCCGCAATGGCGGTCGCAGCCTTCGGCGACCTTCACGTAGGCCCAAGGCGCAGTCGCCGGCGGCCGAGGCAAGTTGAGGAGGTCGAAACTCGGGAGGAGCGGCCCGGCCCCGGTTCGGCCGGGACCAGGGCGTCCGGCCGAGCCGCTCGGCCCCCCCGGGCCCCGGCGGGTCACCGAAAGGGTGACAGGTACCCCAAAGCCGGCCACCTGGTCGACCTCGGGGAGCGCATCGGCCAGCTCCTGGCCGTAGCGCGCGGCCATGCAGCCCGTCACGGCCAGCCTGGCCCCCTTCTTTCGCTCCGCGGCCAGGGCGAGGACGGTCTCGATCGACTCTTCGCGGGCCGCTTCGATGAACGCACAGGTGTTGACGACGACGAGGTCCGCCTGGCTCGGCCGGGGCGCCGGCAGGTAACCCTCGGACTCGAGCAGTCCGGCGAGCTTGTCCGAGTCCACCTGGTTCTTCGGGCAACCCAGTGTTTCCAGCCAATAGCTCCCGGCCACCTGGCAAGCGTACATGGCGACCGGCCTGGCGCCGGTGGGGAGCCGGCCGGTGGAGGGCCGGCCGGTGGGGAGCCGGCGGGTGGAGGTCGGGGCGGCCTCCGGCGCCGGAGGCACCAGCCCGCCTAGGCCCTTTGTCTCAGCCCAGTTCGGATACCACGGTCCCCGAAGTATCCGCAGACAGGGTGAGGACGGAGCCTTCGACGGCCAGCTCCCCCATGAGCGACCGGGCTGCGCTGGCCACTGCGGGGGCCGCCGGGCCGGTGCATATCCCGAGCAGGCTCGGGCCCGCGCCCGACCAGCATGAGGTGAGGGCGCCGGCATCGCGCAGTCCCGCCAATAAGGCGGGGGCCGCGGGGAACAGCTGGGCGCGCCGCGCCTGGTGCAAGCGGTCCTCGCCGGCGCCGGCCACGAGCTGGCGATGGTCGGCCAGGCCGGCCACGAGCAAGCCCAGACGGCTGAGGTTGAACGCGGCGTCCTCGAAAGGCACTTCGCCGCCCAGTACCTCACGGGCGGCCGGGGTTGCGAGCCGGTGGTCGGGGACGACGACCACGAAGCGCAGCCCTGGGTCCAAACCGAGCCGGCGCCCGACCGGCCGGCCGTCCACCACTCCCGCCGCCACCAGCCCGCCGAGGCAGGAGGCGGCGGCGTTCTCGGGGTGGCCGTCCACGTCGTAGCCATAGTGCAACGGGTCGGGAGCGCCGGCGGCGGCCGCTGCGGCCACGGCCAGGGCCGCCGAGGACCCGAGCCCCCTCGCCACCGGGATCTCCGAGCGCACCCGCAGCCCGACCCGGTCGTGCCCCAGCACCTCGGTCACTACCCGGGCAGCTAGGTGCGAGGCGCCCCCCGGCAGCTCGGACCCCTCTCCTTCGGCACTAACCAGCAGGCCCTCGGGACGTGGGCTCAGCTCCACCTCGACATAGAGCGCGAGGGCAACGGCGAGGGCGTCGAAGCCCGGCCCCAGGTTGGCCGAGGACGCTGGCGACCTGGCTAGGCGGCGCACGTCATCAGGCGCACCTCATCGGGCGCACCTCATCAGCGGCCCTCGAGCTCGTCGGGGGCCATCAGCACCGCCCGGGCCTTGGAGCCCTCGGACGGCCCAACCACCCCGCGCTGCTCCAGCAGGTCCATCAACCTGCCTGCCCTGGCGAACCCCACCCTCAGCTTCCTCTGCAGCATCGACGTGCTGCCGAGCTGGCTGCGCACCACGAGCTCCATCGCCTCGTCGAACCGGTCGTCGTCGGAGCCGCCGTCTTGGCCAGGCCCGTTCGGGCCCTCGGGGCCTTCGGCTCCCTCGACTCCCTCGACATAGTCGGGTGAGGACTGCCGGCGCCAGTGCGCCACCACCTTGCGCACGTCCTCCTCGGCCACCCAAGGGCCCTGGAGCCGGCGGGCCTGGCTCGACGATGCCGTCAGCAACAACATGTCCCCCTTGCCTATCAGGCGTTCGGCGCCGGGCTGGTCGAGCACGACCCGGCTGTCGGCCAGCGACGAGACGGCGAACGCCAGCCGAGACGGGATATTGGCCTTTATCAGGCCGGTGATCACGTCGACCGAGGGGCGCTGGGTGGCCAGGACGAGGTGGATGCCGACGGCGCGTGCCATCTGGGAGATACGGCAGATCGACTCCTCGACATCGCGGGCCGCCACCACCATCAGGTCGTTCAACTCGTCGACGACCACCAGGACGAACGGCAACCGTTCGAACCGACCGGCCGCCTGTTCCCCGCCGGCCGCGCCAGCGGCGCCGTCCTCGACGAGCGCGCCCCCGCCCTCGAGACCCCCGCCCTCGGCGCTCCCGCCTCCGTAGGCTCCTGCGAGCTCGCCCCGGTCCCACGCCGCGTTGTACCCGGTGATGTCGCGCATGCCCACTTCGGCCAGGAGGTCGTAGCGGCGCTCCATCTCCTGCACCGCCCAGCGCAGGGCGTTGGCCGCCTTCTTCGGGTTGGTGACGACGTTGGTGAGCAGGTGGGGCAGGCCCGAATAGGCCCCCAGCTCGACTCGCTTGGGGTCCACCAGGATGAGGCGCACCTGATCGGGCGTGGCCCGCATGAGCACCGAGACCAGCATCGAGTTGATGCACGAGGATTTGCCCGACCCGGTGGCACCGGCGATGAGCAAGTGGGGCATCTCAGCCAGGTTGATCAGCACCGGCCGGCCGTAGATGTCCCGCCCGGCCGCCACCTCGAGAGGGTGGCGGGCCGCCGCCGCCTCGGGCGAGGACAAGACGTCACCCAGGGTCACCATCTGGCGCTGGCGGTTGGGCACCTCGACGCCGATCGCCGACCGCCCCGGGATCGGCGCCAGTATCCGCACCTCGGTAGCTGCCATGGCGTATGCGATATCGCGGTGGAGGGCGGTCAGTTTCTGCACCTTCACGCCGGTCCCCAGTTCCAGTTCGTAACGGGTCACGCTCGGCCCCACCGTGGCCCCGACCAGGCGGGTCTCCACGCCATGGGCGGCAAGCGCCCCCGCCAGGGTCTCGCCCAGGACCTGCACCTGGTGCCGGTCGACCTCCGCTTGCTTGCTACGCGCCAACAACGCCCTCGGTGCGAGGCGCCAGAGGGGGCCGACGGGCTTGGCCAAACCGAGGTCGATGGCCAGTTGCTCGGGCTTGGCAGCCGCCCCGAGCCCCTCAACCGGTAGCGGCCGCTCCCAGCCGGCCGTCCCCGCCGCGCTGGCGCCGGTTGGCCCAGCCGCGTCGTGCCCCGCCGGCGCACCGCCGTCCCCCGGGAGCGCACTGCCCGCCCC
>JBOGGK010000598.1:0-2918 GCA_050744045.1 Acidimicrobiales bacterium
ATGTAGCCCATGGCCGGGCCCTGTGCGTCTGCGTCGCCTGCTCGTTGTTGTTCGACCGGGCCGAGGCAGGCGGCGGCCGCTACCACCTGGTGCCGGAGCGCCGCTTCCCTGTTGACGGCGCCGACCCGTCCTTGCTCGGGGTACCGGTGGGGCTGGCGTTCTTTGTACAGTCCGAGGGTGGGCAGGTCTACGCCCACTATCCGAGCCCGGCCGGCGCGACCCGCTGGGAGGTGAGCCCCGGCGACTGGGAGGCCGCCGCCCGCCGGTGCCCGGCCCTTTCGGGGTTGGCCAGGGAAGTCGAGGCGTTGCTCGTGGACACTACCCGAGACCGCTCCGAGGCCTGGGTCGTGCCCATTTCCGACTGCTACCGCCTGGTGGCGACGGTGCGCCAGCAGTGGGAAGGCATGTACGGGGGAGACCGCGTACGGGAGAGCGTCGCTGGGTTCTTCGACAACCTGAGGAGGTCAGATGGGACGGTTGCGCGTCGGTAGCCCAGACGTCAGCCCGGACACGCCCACTCATGTGGAGGGCATCGAGCAGGGCAACGAAAAAGGCGCCTACGAGAAGCAGGTGGGGCACCACGAGGACGGCACTGCCGATGCCCGCAGGTCCACGGGCATCCGGCCCAAGAAGCACGACGCCATCTTGAAGGTAATGCCCAACCTCCCGCCGGGATAAGGAGGTGCACCGGTGAAGAAAGCCCTATGGCTGGCCCTGCTCGCCAGCGCGGCCGCTTGGCTGACCGTGAAGGAGCTCCCCGCCCTCCGCAGGGAGCTCAAGATCATGCGCATGTAACGATGTCCGCAGGACATCTCCAAGTACCAAGGAGGCGCCATGTGCCTGGCCCTGCCCGGCCGGCTGGTAGAGCTTGACGCAGCCCGGCCTGACCAGGCGGCGGTAGAGATCTCAGGGGTGAGGCGCGCCGTGAGCACCGCCCTCCTGGGTGACGAACCACTGGAGCCGGGGGACTGGGTGCTGGTCCACGTCGGCTACGCGATATCCAAGGTCGACCCTGTAGAGGCGGCCGAGCTCCTCGCCGCGTTGGAGCAGCTCCGTTCTGCTTGACCGGCGACGGCCGGTACGGTTAGCGGATGGGTACTCAGCAACGCGATGCTCGCCAAGGGGACGCTCAGCGAGGCGACGCTCGCCAAGGGGATACTCAACAAAGCCTGCCGTTCCCCCTCGGGCCCACACCGGGTGACGGGGGGACCAACTTCGCGGTCTCCTCGGAGATAGCCGAAGCCGTCGAGGTCTGCCTCTTCGGCGAGCAAGGCGAGGAGGAGCGCGTGGAGCTGCCCGAACGGACCGCGCACATCTGGCACGGCTTCCTGCCCGGGGTCGGCCCCGGCCAGCGCTACGGCCTGCGCGTGCACGGGCCATGGGCGCCCGCCGAGGGCTTGCGCTGCAACCCCGCCAAGCTCCTGCTCGACCCTCATGCCAAAGCGGTCGAGGGCGAGGTCACCTTGGGCGAGGAAGTCTTCGGCCACCGCTTCGCCGCCCCTGAGCAGGCCAACGGGGCGGACTCCGCTCCCTTCATGCCCAGGTGCGTTGTCACCGACCGCCACTTCGATTGGCAGGGCGACGCCCCCCCGGGCACGCCGCTCGACCAGACGGTCCTGTATGAGACCCACGTGAGGGGCCTGACCCAGTTGCACCCCGACGTCCCGCCCGAGATCCGCGGTACCTACGCCGGCCTCGCCCACCCGGCCGTCACCGGGTACTTGGCCGACCTGGGCGTGACCGCGGTCGAGCTGCTTCCCGTGCACCAGTTCGTCCACGACTCGCACCTGCTGGAACGAGGCCTGCGCAACTACTGGGGCTACAACACCATCGCTTTTTTTGCCCCCCACGGCGGCTACAGCTCAGCGGGCACCGGCGGCGGCCAGGTCGAGGAGTTCAAGCGGATGGTCATGGCCCTGCACAAGGCGGGCTTAGAGGTGCTGCTCGACGTCGTGTACAACCACACCGCCGAAGGCAACCACCTCGGCCCGACGCTCTCGATGAAAGGCATCGACAACCCCGCCTATTACCGCTTGGTCGACGAGGACCGGGCGCATTATTACGACACCACCGGCACCGGTAACAGCCTGAACGTCGGCCACCCTGCAGCTTTGCGCCTGGTGCTCGACTCGCTCAGGTACTGGGTGACCGAGATGCACGTGGACGGTTTCAGCTTCGACCTGGCCACTACCCTCACCCGCCAGAGCGGTGACCTCGATATCCACAGTGCCTTCTTGACCCTCGTCCACCAGGACCCGGTGCTGGCCCCGGTGAAGATGATCGCCGAGCCGTGGGACACTGCCGGCTACCAGTTGGGTGGGTTCCCCGCCCGCTGGTCGGAGTGGAACGGCCGCTACCGCGACGCCGTGCGCGACTTCTGGAGAGGGGCGGACGGTGCCTTGGGGGAGCTGGCCTTGCGCCTCAGCGGCAGCGGGGACATCTACTCCTCGGACCGGCGCCGGCCGACGGCGAGCATAAATTTCGTGACCGCCCACGACGGTTTCACCTTGGCCGATCTCACCGCCTACAACGAAAAGCACAACGAGCAAAACGGCGAGGGCAATGCCGACGGGGCGAGCGACAACCGTTCGTGGAACTGCGGGACGGAGGACCCTACCGACGACGCCGCCGTACTCGAGCTACGCGAGCGGCAGCGCCGCAACCTCCTCGGCACCCTTTTGCTCTCGGCAGGAGTCCCTATGCTCCTGGGCGGCGACGAGATGGGGCGCAGCCAGGCCGGCAACAACAACGCCTATTGCCAGGACAATGAGATCTCCTGGTACGACTGGCAGAATGCCGACAAGGGGCTGCTGGCGTTCGTAAAAGAAGCGATCGCTTTGCGCCGCGACAACCACGCCCTCCGGCCGCGCGAGTACCTGCACGGGCCCGAGGGCGGGCCGGCGCAAATGGTCCTGTAC
>JBOGGK010000599.1:0-4946 GCA_050744045.1 Acidimicrobiales bacterium
CTTCCCACAGGTGAGGGTCCACCCACCTGAACAGGTCCCGGGTCCGCTCGTCCCAGGACCATCTCCAGTTGAACGCCAGCTCCTGCAGGGAAGCCAAGGGCTGGGGCAGCCGGGCCCGCACCGTGAAGCTCTTGTACGCTTTCATCCTTGGGCCAAGGTAGCAAGCGACGGGTTGTTGCTCGCACCGCGCACCCGGGGCAACGTCGGCCAGGCAACCGGGCCTGAAGGGGGGACAGGGTTATGACCGTTAGCCTGGGGAGGCGATGACCCCAGAGGCCACCCGGCCCAGCCCGCGGGCACGGCCCCGGCCCCCCAAGGTGCCTGCCCGGCTGACCGCCCCCCACACCGGCCTTGCGCACCTCGTGGTCCAGGATGTGAGGCCTTCGACCCCCCACGGTTACCCGGCCAAGGCGGTCGTGGGCGAAGCGGTGCCGGTGAGGGCGAACATCTTCCGGGACGGCCACGACGTGCTGGCGGCCCGGGCGGTGCTGCGCAAGGACGGCCAGGTGGTGTCCACGGCCGCCCTGGCACAGGTGGGCAACGACGAGTGGGCCGGAGCGCTGACGGCGAGAGAAGTCGGCGCTCACGAGCTCGTCGTCGAGGCCTGGACGGACCGCTACGCCACCTGGGCGCACAAGGCTGCGCTCAAGCTGGCCGCCCGCCAGGACGTGGGGGTAGAGATCGCCGAGGCGGTGGAACTGCTCTCCGAGCTCGAAGGTGACGGCCAAGAGGCCGATGGCCAGGGTGGTGCCGACAGCGCGGTGGCCGCCGCCCTGGCGGCTCTTCGCGACGAGGCTGCCGACCACGCTCGGCGCGTCAACCCGGCACTGTCCGCCCCGGTCGCCCATGCCCTGGCCGGCCCTCGCCTGGCGGCGGACTTGACCGCGGCCCCGCCCGCGCCGGTCTGGGTGGACCGCGAGCGGGCCGGGTTCGCCGCCTGGTACGAGCTGTTCCCCCGCAGCTTCGGCGGCTTGAGGGGGGCAGCGGGCCAGGTCCCGCGCCTGGCCGGCCTCGGCTTTGACGTGTTGTACCTGCCCCCCGTGCACCCCATCGGGCACACTTTCCGCAAGGGAAAGGACAACTCGGCCGTAGCCGGCCCGGGGGACCCGGGGAGCCCGTGGGCGATCGGCTCCGAGGAAGGTGGCCACACCGCGCTCCACCCGGAGCTCGGGAGCCTCGACGACTTCGACCACCTGGTGCGGGTGGCCTACGAGCACGGGATGGAGGTGGCCCTCGACTATGCCTTGCAGTGCTCGCCGGACCACCCCTGGGTGAAGGAGCACCCCGAGTGGTTCCACCACCGGCCGGACGGGACCATCGCCTACGCCGAGAACCCGCCAAAGAAGTACCAGGACATATACCCGCTCAACTTCTGGCCGCCCGAGGACGCCGACCGGGTGGCGCTCTGGGAGGCGTGCAAGGGGATCTTCGACTTCTGGGCCGACCGGGGCGTGCGCACCTTCCGGGTGGACAACCCCCACACCAAGCCCTTCGCCTTTTGGGAGTGGGTGCTCTCGGCGGTGCGGGCCGAGCACCCCGACGTCGTCTTCCTGGCCGAGGCGTTCACCCGGCCCAAGGTCATGGCGCGCCTGGCCGAAGTCGGGTTCACCCAGAGCTATACCTATTTCACCTGGAGGACCTCCCAGTACGGCCCCGAGGGGGTGCGCACCTACGTCGAAGAGCTCGCCCACGGTCCGCTCGCCGACTACATGCGCCCGAGCTTCTGGCCGAACACGCCCGACATCCTCTCCGGCCCTCTCCGCGGCGGCCCCCCGTCCGCCTTCGCCCTGCGCTATGTCCTGGCCGCCACCTTGGCCCCGCTCTACGGCGTCTACGGAGGCTACGAGCTGTACGAGAACGAGCCCACCTCCCCCGACAACGAGGAGTACCGGGATTCGGAGAAGTACGAGCTGAAGCACCGGGACTTCTCCCGGCCAGGTTCGTTGTCGCCGCTTTTCGCGGCGGTGAACCGCATCCGCCGGCGCCACCCTGCTTTCGCCCGGTTGCGCCCCACCCGCTTCCACGATGGGGACAACCCCAACGTGGTCGCCTATTCCAAGGCCTCCGACGACGGCACCGACGTGGTGCTCGTGGTGGTCAGCCTGGACCCGTGGGCCACCCAGGAGACCACGTTGCACTTGGACCTCAGTGCCCTGGGGGTGGCAGACAACGCCCCCTTTGAGGTCTTCGACGAACTGTCGGGCGAGACTTACACCTGGGGCCCCCACCCCTACGTGAAGCTCGACCCCTACCGGCGCGTCGCTCACATATGCCAGGTGCGCCGGCCGGCGTGGGCCGCCCACGACCCCGCCGGCCCCTGGCACGCGGGCTCTGGCGGCGCCCGGGCGTGAGTGCGGCCCGCCCTATGACCTCGGCGCCGAGGGTCTCGGGGACCGCCAGCTCAGACGTCCGCTGGTACCAGCGGGCGGTGTTCTACGAGGTCCTGGTCAGGGGCTTTTACGACCTGAACAACGACGGCACCGGCGACATACCGGGCCTGGTCGCCAAGCTCGATTACCTGGAGTGGCTGGGCGTCGACTGCGTATGGCTGCTGCCGTTCTACCAGTCGCCGCTGCGCGACGGGGGCTACGACATCTCCGACTACTGGAGCGTCCTGCCCGAGTACGGCCAGGTGGCCGATGTCGCCCAGTTGGTCGACCAGGCCCACGGCCGGGGGATGAGGGTCATCGCCGACCTGGTAATGAACCACACCAGTGACCAGCACCCCTGGTTCGTCGAGTCCCGCCAGGACCGCACCAACCCCAAAGCCGACTGGTACGTGTGGAGCGACGACGACCAGCGCTACGGCGAGGCCCGCGTCATCTTCGTCGACACCGAGAAGTCCAACTGGGCCTGGGACCCCCAGCGTGGCCAGTACTACTGGCACCGGTTCTTCTCGCACCAGCCGGACCTCAACTACGACAACCCAGAAGTCGCCGACACCATGCTCGACGTGGTGCGTTACTGGCTGGACATAGGTCTCGACGGCTTCCGGCTGGACGCCGTGCCCTACCTTTTCGAACGGGACGGCACCGATTGCGAGAACCTGCCCGAGACCCACTCGTACCTGAAGAGGCTCCGCAAGGAGGTGGACTCGCTCTACCCGGGGAAGGTCCTGCTGGCCGAGGCCAACCAGTGGCCCGAGGACGTCGTGGAGTACTTCGGCAGCGGGGACGAGTGCCACATGTGCTTCCATTTCCCCCTCATGCCCCGCATGTTCATGGCCGTGCGCCGCGAGCAACGCTTCCCGGTAACCGAGATCCTGGCCCGAACGCCGGCGATACCTGACGGCGCGAGCTGGGGCATATTCCTGCGCAACCACGACGAGCTCACCTTGGAGATGGTGACCGACGAGGAGCGCGACTACATGTACTCCGAGTACGCCAAGGACCCCCGGATGAAGCGCAACATCGGCATCGGCCGCCGCCTCGCCAGCCTGGTCGAAAACGACCGGCAAGTGGCCGAGCTGCTGCACTCGCTGCTCTTCAGCCTGCCGGGGTCGCCGGTGCTCTACTACGGTGACGAGATCGGGATGGGCGACAACATCTACCTCGGTGACCGCGACGGCGTGCGGACGCCGATGCAGTGGACGCCGGACCGCAACGCAGGCTTCTCCAGCTGCGACCCGCAGCGGCTCTACCTGCCCGTCAACTTCGACCCCGTGTACGGCTACCCGTCGCTCAACGTCGAGGCGCAGATGCGCAGCGGCTCGTCGCTGCTGAACTGGACCCGTCGCATGATCGGCGTGCGCAAGCAGCACCCGGTGTTCGGGATGGGCACGTTCTCCGAGCTGCCCGCCTCGAACGCGTCGGTGCTCGCCTACGTCCGCGAGTTCGGCGACGACAAGGTGCTGTGCGTGGCCAACCTCAGCCGCTTCGCGCAGCCGGTCGAGCTCGACCTGTCGCGCTTCGAGGGCATGACACCGGTCGAGCTGGTGGGGCACGTGCACTTCCCCCGCGTGGGCACGCTGCCCTACCTGCTCACCCTGGCGGGCCACGGTTTCTACTGGTTCGCCCTGACGCAGCAGGAGGAGCTGGCGCCGTGACGACTCTGGACGACGTGCTCGCCCCCTGGGTCCCGCAGCAGCGCTGGTACGGCGCCAAGGGCCGGGTGGTCACCTCCCTCTCGGCGGCGCCGCTGGGCGACGTGCTCGGGGGCAGCCACGTCGACCTCGTACCCACCGTCGTCGACGTGGCGCTCGAGGGCGGGGAGGTCCAGCACTACCAGGTGCCCCTGTCGCGGCGGTCATCCCCGTGGGACGACATCGGCCACGCGCTCGTCGGGGAGGCGGACGGCGCCTGGTTCTACGACGCCCCGCACGACCCCGACGCCGCGACCCTGCTTCTCGACGACCTCGTCGCCCAGCGGAGCCTGGGACCACTGGCCTTCCACCGGATCGGCGACGTCACCGAGGGTCTGCACCCCCGGCTGGTCGGCGTGGAGCAGTCCAACAGCTCCCTCGTCTTCGGCGAGGAGATGATCTTCAAGCTCTTCCGCCGGCTCGCACCCGGCACCAACCCAGACCTCGAGGTCACCCGCGCGCTCCAGGACGCGGGCTCCCCCCACGTGGCCCCCGTCGTCGGCTGGTACGAGGCGCCGGTGGACGGCACGCCGACCACGCTCGGCGTCGCGCAGGTCTTCGTCGCGAGCGCGAGCGAGGGCTGGTCGATGGCCACCGCGTCGGTCCGCGACCTGTACGCCGAGGTGGACCTGCACGCCGACGAGGTGGGCGGCGACTTCGCCGGCGAGGCCGAACGGCTCGGGGCGGCGGTCGCCGAGGTGCACGAGGTGCTCCGTGAGCACTTCCCCACCCACACCTGGAGCGGCGCCGAGGTGGTGGCGCTCGCCCGGGCGATGCACGACCGGTTCGACGCCCAGCTCGTCGACGTACCCGACCTGGCGCCGCACGAGAGCTCCGTGCGGGCCGCCTACGACCGGGTCGCCGC
>JBOGGK010000600.1:0-14355 GCA_050744045.1 Acidimicrobiales bacterium
CTTGGGCGGCGGCGGCGCGCTGTTGCGCCGCGGCGGCCGCGCTTTCCTCCTCCCCGGCGGCGACCTCAGCCCCCGCCGCCGCCGCCTCGGCGTCGGCCGCGGCCACCTTTGCCTCTTCCAGGTCGGGCAGCATGGCGCGCAAGCGGCTGTGCTGGCCGGTGGCGTCCCTGGCGTCGGCGCGCGCTTTGTCCCGGGCGGTGTCCAAGGGCGTTATGCCGAGCAGGGACAGCACGAGCTTGCGGCGCTCGGCCGGGCTCTGGCCCGAGAAGGCGGCGAGCTGCTTCTGCTCGGCGAACACCGAAGCCCTGAAGGCGGCGTCGTCCATCCCGAGCACGGAGTGGACGTAGCGGCCCGTGTCCCGGGCGCCCTCGGCCATGGCGAGCCCGTCGCAGTGGGCCTGGGCGCGCACGGTGGCGTTGGTGCCCGAGATCGTGCGGCGAACGAGGTAGATGTGGCCTTCGTGCTCGAAGGTGACCTCGGCCACGCATTCGCCGTGAGCGCCGGACGAAGGCACGCCCTCCTTGGGGGTGCGCGCCCGGCCCCACAACGCCCACAGGATCGATTCCAAAAGGGTGGACTTGCCGGCGCCGTTGGCGCCGTAGACGCCCACGAGGCCGGGTGGGAGGCACAGCTCGAGCTCGGTCTCGAAGACCCGGTAGTTGCGCAGGTAGACGCGGTCGATGAGCAAGCAGTGGGCCCTTCGGCTAACCGGCGGCTTCGATGGCGTCTTCCAGGTACTTCCGGCCGAGGTCCTTCACCCGGTCGCGGTCGAGGCCGGTCAGGTCCTGGTGGCCCAGCCAGGAGTCCCACTGGCCGCCGAGGGTCTCCACCCGGGGCAGCTCGGCGGGGACGGCGACATCTTGGAACTGCGGCTCGAGGCGCAGGTCGAGCGCCGCCCTGGCCGCTTCCCTCACCAGGTGGCGGTCGAGCAGCCGGTAGGCCTCGGGGTCGACCCCCTCCAGGTAGAGGCGGGCCACCGCCCCCTCTGGGACCGCGGCTGCTCTGGCGAGGACCTGGTCAGAAAGCTCAGCGGGCGACAGGCCCATGGCGAACACCGCCTCCAAGGTGACGAGGGGCCGTTGGCCGCCCAAGGGCAGGTGGGTGCACTGGCCCGTGGTGGTGTCCAGCACCACGACCCCCTTGGGCTTGTCGGGGTCGTCGGCGAAGCTGAACGTATCGGTGGAGCCGGCGTACCAGATGCCCTCGGCCACCTTGGCGTGGAAGTGGTAGTGGCCCAGCAGCACGAGGTCGGACTGGAGAGCGCCCAGGTCGACTTCGATCTCGTTGATATCGGCGTGGCGGGGCTCCAACTGCTTGATGCGGGGATGGGTGAGGAGCAGGTTGGTGTGCTCCGTGCTGCGCCCGGCGGCGGCCTCGGCCAGGGCCTCCAGGCTGGCCTCCACGCTCAACATCTGGGGCACCGCATGCACGACCAGGGTGTCCTTGCCGGACGAGACCTCGAAACGCTCGTAGGCCAGGCGGTGGGCGAAGTGGACCTCGCCGAAGGTGTCGGCGAGAGCCGAATACGGGCTGCCCCGGCCCGGGAGGCGCGGCGTGTCGTGGTTGCCGCTGATCACGACCGCAGGCACCCCGTGCTGGCGCACCGTCGCCAAGGCCCGCTGCGCGACCCGAAACGACCGGTAGTGGGGAGCGGGGTGGTCGAAGATGTCGCCCAGCCAGACGACGACGTCCGGCTCTTGGGCGAGGGCCAGGGCCACGGCGGCCTCGAAGGAACGCTCGAAGTCCCATTCGCGCTGGTTGACCCCGCCCTCGACGGTGTACGGCAGGTAGGCGCGCCCGAGGTGGGCATCACCGATGGCTGCGACCCTCACGCCGCCCCTTTCCTCACGCCGCCCCTTTCCTCACGCCGCCCCTCGCTCATCTCGACCAGTACAGCACGTGGACGGGCGTGGGGCGCGCATGCTCTGGGTCGGCTCCGACAGGCGGGTAAGGCCCTGCGGCGGATTACAAGGGCAGTCCCTCGCTCAGCCCGACCACGTTGGTGGCGGTGGCCGATATCTGTGACAGGGCCACGCCGACAGGCACCGCCCGGAGGTGCGGCATCCCGATGGTGCCGTTGCCGACCTGCCCGAAGCCATTCCCGCCCCAGGCCCAGAGCCGGCCCAAGGTGTCGATGGCGTAGTTGGTGTCGCCGCCCGAGCACACCTGGACGAAGTGCACCCCGGAGGGAAGGGTCAAGGGCACAGGGACGGCGGAGCCCCCCAACCTGCCGTTGCCCAGCTGGCCCAGTTCCCCGGCCCCCCACGTCCACACCAAGCCGTTGGCGAGGAGGGCGAGCGTCTGACCGTTGGCCGCGTTGCTCCCCCCCTGCGATACCTGGGTGACCGGTGCGGGCAGGGAGACGTGCACGGGGACGTCGCGGTCGGCCGTGGTGCCGTCGCCGAGCTGGCCTTCCCGGTTGAAGCCCCAGTCGTAGTAAGAACCGCTGCCCATGAGGGCTCCCGAGCCCTGCCACGACGACACCAGGGCCTTCACGCGACCGGGGGGTAGGCCGGCGACCGCCGTAGGGCCCGGGCTGCTCCGCATAGCACCGTTACCGAGCTCGCCGGCCCAGCCCAGCCCGCAGGCGTAGACCTTCCCTTCCGAGTAGAACAGGCTGTGGTCCCCGGCGCCGGTGGCGAGGCTCACGTCCGGCAGCGGTAGCCGCTCGGGCTGGAGCACGGGGATACCCGGCAGGCAGAGGGCGTCCTCGGGGTTATAGCCCCATCCCCAGGCGTGGCCGTGGGAATCGATCGCCAGGCCGGAGTTGTAGGGCATCGGGTTGGCGAGGGCCGAGATCCGGACACGGGGAGGGAAGCGCACCTGGACCGGAGAGCCGGCGAACCTTGGTGCCTGCCCGTCCCCGAGCTCGCCCAGGCCCCCCGCTCCCCACGCCCACACCATCCCCTGAGCCGTCAGCGCATAGCTGTCAGAGTTGGACGTGGCGACTTGGACGACGTCCCCGGGCAGGCCGCTGACGGGCGTCGGCACGCTGTGCTCGAGCTGGCGCATCTTCCCGTCGCCCCCCACGACGCCGAAGGTGTAAACCACCGTGGCGCCAGCGGCGGCGTTGCCTCTCGCGCCCGAGGCCGACTTCAGGCGGGTAAGCGGGCTCAGATGGGTAAACGGTGTTGCAGCTGCACTGGAGGTGGCCGCCAGGACACCAGCAATTGCAATGCTGGCGGCAGCGACCGGGGATCTACGTCGCATCTCTCCCCCCTTTCAAAGCGGACCGTGCGCTACTGGCGCACGCTCGTTAGTCATATCACCGGGTGGCCCTCTCGGGGGGCCGCCCCCAGGGCCATGGCGGCGCCCGGCCAGTGGGGCCCGGCCAGCGGGGCCCGGCCAGTGGGGCCCGGCCAGTGGGGCCCGGCCTTTGAGGCCGGAGGCGGCGGGGAGAGGCTAGTGTCCTCGGGTGACAAGCCCTTCGCGCTGGATACGCCATGCCCCGCCCACTCGACTTCGACCCCATCATCGAGGCCAGGCGGCAGTGGGCCGCCCACGGCTGGGAGGACGCTTCGGGCGGAATGGCGGCGATCACCTCCGTCGTGCGGGCGCAGCAACTGTTCCTGAGCCGGATCGAGGCGGTCCTCAGGCCGCTCGAGCTCACCTTCGCCCGCTACGAGGTCCTCATGCTGCTCGTGTTCTCCCGCCGGGGGTCGCTGCCGCTCAACAAGATCGGCGCCCGGCTCCAGGTGCACCCGACCAGCGTGACCAATGCCGTCGACCGGCTGGAGCAGCAGGGGCTGTTGAAAAGGGTCCCCCATGCCAGCGACAGGCGGACGACTCTGGCGGAGATCCTGGCCTCGGGCCGGGAGCTGGCGCTCCGGGCGACCGAGGCGCTCAACCGGGAGGTCTTTGCCCGCCCGGGGATGAGCAGGGCGGATGTCGCCTCACTGGTGGGAGTCCTGCAGCGCTTCCGCCAGGAGGCGGGCGACTTTTCCGGGGCCGGGCCGGGGCACCCTCAGTCCACGAGCGCCGAGACGTTGGGCGGAGCCACCTGGCGGGGGGCGGGCGCCGGCGGGGCCGAGCGGAGCACTTCGTCGTACAAGTAGATCGCCGCCGGCACCGCGAAAGGGGCGGCGAGGTTGACGACGAGGCACTCGCCCGGCATCAACGTCTGAATCTCCGGCCCCAGGGCGGAAAGGTCCTGTTTGGCCGACGAGCGCAGGATGTTCCGGTCCCTCTCGTCAGCCAGCCCCAGCACGAAAAAGGTGTTGAACTGGCTGAGCAGTTCGTCGTCGAGCAGCTTGGGCTGCTGGGTCACGGCGAGCAGCCCGACGCCGAACTTGCGGCCCTCCCGGGCCACCCGAGGGAACACGTTTGACTCCCGGTCCTTGCTGGCGGAGAGCACCCTTTGCGCCTCCTCGAGGGCGATGCCGACCACGGGCAACCGCCGGTGGCGGTCGGGGTCGGTGAGGAACGCCGACTGCCACTCCTCCAGCACCCGGCGAGCAAGGTAGGAAGCGACCAGCACCTCCTCCGTGCCCCCGAGGCCGCTCACGTCCACGAGCACGACCTTGCCTTCCAGCAGCTCGTCGAGGATCCTGCGCCCCACCGAGAGGTTCGGGTCAGGGGAAATGCAGGGCAGTTCGACGATGCGCCTGGCGCGGCGGTGCACCACCTGCAAGGTGCTGAGGGCGACGCGGGCCGACAGTTCCACGTCCCTGAAGCCGGCCAGGTCTTCGACCTTGGCGAAGTCCACCAACCAGGACAGGCCCTCGGGCCGGGCCGCGCTGGAGTAGTGGCGCTCCAGTTCATGGAGGGCTTCTTCTTGGGGCCGGCTCCACTCGTACGCGGTACGCAGGTCGTCCACGGAGAGCTCGGCCAGGCTGATGCGCAAGGTGGAAGTGTCGGGCAGGCGCCGGTCGGCGTAGGTGCGCAAGGCTTGCGCCGCCCAGGGGTGGCGGCCGAGGGCGCGGCGGTGCTCGCCGTGGGGGTCGACCACGAGCAGCCCGTAGCGGCCGTTGGCGGCCATGACCCCGGCGCAGAGGACCTGGAGGAGGTTCGACTTGCCCATGCCCGTGGTGGCGAAGATCCCTATGTGGCTTGCCATGCTCTGGCCAGGGATGCCGACTGCGAACTCGACGACGGTCTCGCCGCTGCGCAGGTGGCCGACGGGGAGGTCGCCCATGCGCTGGGCCAAGAAGGCGAAGTCTTCCGGGGCGGGGGAGACGACGCGGGAGAACTGGGTGGGCAGGCTCTTCGGCTTACGGAACACGGTGCGGGCGCCGCCGGGGGCGGCGGGAGGGGCCAGGTAGCCGAGGCAGCGGCATTCTGCCAGCCTGTAGGTCCTCTTGGCCTGCTCGTGCAAAGTGTGGGCGCCGCTGTCACCTCTGGCGTCGTCGGCCAGCAGCGTGCCTGCAACCCTCTCGGCCCAGCCGGGCTCCCGGTGCTCGGTCCCGTAGCTCACGTCCACCACCCGGAACAGGTAGCGCCGCCCGGTGGCCTCGTCCACCCCGACCAGGAGCTCGCCGAGGAAGAGGTCTTCGTCGGGCGTGGCCCGGAAGAGCGCTTCGAGCACGTTGCGCCCGAACAGCCTGCCCCGGGTAGGCCGGCCGGCGCCCCCCTCAGGCGCGACCGGGGTGCCCGCCGGTGGGTGGTCGTCGTACATGGTGACCAGCATCGCAGCTATCGCGGCGGGGCGACTGCCATCGGGGGTCGCTCCCGTTTTTTGGCCTCACCGACAGGGAGCGGGTAATTTCGGCCGATGGACTACCGCCGGCTGGGCAAGACCGGTCTCCAGGTCTCCGCGATCGGTTACGGTGCTTGGGGCATCGGCAAGGACATGTGGCTGGGCGCCGAGGACGACGAGTCCCTGCGGTCGTTGCGCCGTGCCCTGGAACGGGGCGTGAACTTCATCGACACCGCCCTCGTGTACGGCGACGGCCACAGCGAGAAGCTGGTCGGCGAGGTGGTGAGAGGGTCGGCCGCCACCGTCCATGTGGCGACCAAGGTCCCGCCCAAGAACATGGTGTGGCCCGCTCCCAGCGGCATCCACGCCAGCGACGCCTACCCGGCCGAATGGGTGGTGGAATGCACCGAGCGCAGCCTGGCCAACTTGGGCCTCGAGACTATAGACGTCCAGCAGTTCCACGTCTGGTCTGACGAGTGGGTGGGCCAGGGCGACTGGGCCGAGGCGGTCCAGCGCCTACGGCAAGCGGGCAAGATCCGTTACTTCGGCGTGTCGATAAACGACCACCAGCCGGCCAATGCGATCGCCCTGGTGCGGTCGGGCCTGGTCGACGCCGTCCAGGTCATTTACAACATCTTCGACCAGAGCCCCCAAGACGAGCTCTTCGAGGCGGTGCGAGGGGGAGACGTCGGGGTGATCGCCCGGGTACCGTTCGACGAAGGGGGCCTCACCGGCAAGGTGGGCCCGGGCACGACGTTCCCCGAAGGGGACTTCCGCAACCGCTACTTCGGCGCCGACCGCAAGGGCCAGGTTTGGGACCGGGTGCAGGCGATCACGAAGGACTTGGACGTGCCCCTCGAGCGCCTGCCGGAGATCGCGCTGCGCTATTGCGTGTCCCATCCGGCCGTTTCGACCGTCATCCCAGGGATGCGTTCGGTGCGGAATGTGGACGCCAATGTGGGCGCAGTCGAGCTGGGCCCGCTCCCCGAGGAGCAACTAGAGGTCTTGCGTCACCACCGCTGGGCGCGGAACTTCTACGGGGAACCCTGAGCGCCGGCGCCGCCCACCCGGGCCGCCCGGTAGCCCACCCCGGGCCGCCCGGCAGCCCACCCCGAGCTCGGTGCAAGAAGGCGTTCCCGGTGCAAAATACGCACTCTTTCGGGCCTTTGCGCAACGGCTTCGGTTCTTTGCACCGGGAAAGGGTCTGGAGAGACGAACTGAGGGAAGCAGGAGCCGGAAAGGCACCAGGAAGCCAAAGGAAAACCAAAGTATGAGCTGGGAAGGCGGCGGGCAAGGCACGCCCGCCCGCTCAGCTGCGCTCCATGAGCCGGTGGCGGTCGGTGAAGGCGCGTTCGCGGACCTCCGCGCTGACACCGGCGGCGGCGAGCGCGTTGTCGAGCTGTGCCCAGACCTCCTCGCGCAGCCAACTCGGGCAGGAAGCGAGCCGGTCGGCGATGGAAAGGGGGTACGGGTAGCCGGGGAAGCCGGCGTCGTCGGCCAGCGCTGACAGTTGGCCCAACAGCTGGGGGGCGTCGGCGCCGGCCGGCAGGTCTACCCGGAAGGCGAAGCGGGCGTCGGGGTCGAGACGGGCCACCACCACGAGCAAGCCGGGGCCGGCTTCAGGGCGGCGGAGGGCGACGGGCGCCCACCAGCAGGCCCGGGGGCCGAGGGCCTCCTCCGTTCCCAGCTCGAGCTGGCCCACCAGGGGGGCGCCCCCCCGGGCCAGGGAGCTGTGCTTGGTGACCCCTACGAGCGACACCCGGCGCTCGGCGGCCCGGGAGAGTAGGTCGGCCAGCCAGTGGGCGGGGACCCGCCAGTCGGGCTGGAGGTCGCCGTCCACCAGCACTAGTGCCCCCGGCTCGGCTTCGTCTACCGAGCGGGCGACCAGGCGCCACTCGGACCAGTCTCGCAGGAGGTTCAGGTCCACCGGGGCCTCGGGCGACACCGGAGCGGCGAGCTCCGCCAAGGCCTGCCTTGCCTCTGCACCCCCACCTCCGGCGGCCAGGACGTGGACGTTGAGCTCTCCCTCCTCCTCCAGCGTGCAGTGGCCGCCCTGCCAGCGGGTGCGGGCCGCCCGGGTGGCCCCGACCGACAGGCAGCGGGCGTCGGCCACGAGCGCCTGACCCCCGTCCACCGCCCAGCAGTCGGCCGGGGGGCCGAGCCGGCGCAGTGGGGCCACCTCGATGGTGGGGAAGAACTCGAGATCGCTGCCGGTGGCGGCGGACAAGTGCTGGGCACGGCCGGCGAGGAGGTCGGCGAGGTGCCTGGCGGCGTCCTCGACGGTGGGCACGGCCGGCATGCTATTGCCGTGGGCGAGCTCTCATCCCGGGAGTGCGGGCGCGGCTTGGCCGGGGGCCCGGCAGAATGGTGCCATGCCCAGGTCCATATGGAGCGGCTCGATCAGTTTCGGCCTCGTCAACGTGCCGGTGAAGCTCGTGACCGCGACGGCGCCCAAGAACGTTCGCTTTCACCAGCTCCATGGCGCGGACGGGGGCCGGGTCAACCAAAAGCGGGTCTGCTCGGTCGACGGCGAAGAAGTCGATTACTCCGAGATCGTGAAGGGCTACGAGATCCGCCGCGGCCAGTACGTGGTCGTGGAGCCGGAGGAGCTGGAGGCGCTGGCGCCCGAGGCCAGCCGCAACATCGAGATCGAGGAGTTCGTAGACCTGGCCGAGATCGACCCATTGTTTTTCGAGCACAGCTACTACCTTGTGCCCGACGGCCCGGCCGCCCGGCCCTACGCGCTGCTCGTGGAGGCCATGGAAGGGACGAGCAAAGTGGCTGTCGGCCGCTTCGTGCTGAGGACCAAGCAGTACCTGGCCGTTTTGCGTCCCCGCGAGGGCGCCCTGGTGCTGTCGACCATGCTCTTCGCCGACGAAGTAGTCGACGCCTCCGAGCTCGAGGTGCAGACCACCAAGGACACCAAGCCTGCGCAGCGGGAGCTCGAAATGGCCCGCCAGCTCGTCAGCTCGCTCTCGGCCGAGTGGGAGCCGGGCAGGTACAAAGACGATTACCGCGAGAAGGTGCTGGCCATGATCGAGGCCAAGGCGGAGGGTAACGAGATCGCCGTTCCCGAGGCGCCCGAGCGGCCGGCTCCTGTCGTAGATCTCATGGCTGCCCTCGAGGCCAGTTTGGCCCGGGCGGAAAACCAGGGCCGTACGCCGGCGGCCGAAGGTCGCGGGCGAGGCCGCAAGCGTGCCAGCGCGTGACGCCGTCGAGGGCGGCGGGCAAGGTCGCAAGCGTGCCCGCGCGTGACGCCGTCGAGGTCGGTGGTCGCCAGCTCACCCTTTCCAACCTCGACAAGGTGCTCTGGCCGGTGACGGGCACTACCAAGGGCGAAATGGTGAGCTACTACGCCCGCATCGCCCCCTTGCTGGTCCCCCACCTCGCCGGCCGGGCGGTGACGTTGAAGCGGTACCCGGACGGGGTGGAAAAGGGCTTCTTCTACGAGAAGAACTGCCCTTCCCACAAACCGGCCTGGGTGGGGACGGTGAAGATGGGCGAGGTCGGTTACTGCCTGGTCGAGGAGGCCGCCACCGTCGTGTGGCTCGCCAACCTGGCCGCCATCGAACTGCACCCTACCCTGGGTGCCCAGCCCGACCTCAACTGCCCCACCACCGTGGTGTTCGACCTCGACCCCGGCCCGCCCGCGGACGTGTTGACGTGCGCCCGGGTGGCGATGTTGGTGCGCGACGTCCTTGCCCGCGTCGGCCTCGAGTCCTGGGTGAAGACCTCAGGGAGCAAGGGCCTCCAGCTCTACGCCCCCCTGAACCGCCCGGCGACCTACGGTGCCACCGCGCCGTTCGCCAAGGCCGTGGCCCAGCTGCTGGAAAAGCGCCACGGCGACCTGGTGCTGTCCTACCAGTTGCGCGCCGCCCGGTCCGGCAAGGTGCTGATCGACTGGAGCCAGAACGTGGCCTCCAAGACCACGGTAGCGGCCTATTCGTTGCGGGCGCGGGCCGAACCGACCGTCTCCGCACCGGTCACGTGGGACGAGCTCGACGACGCTCTCGTGGCCGGCGACCCCGGGCGCCTCTGCTTCGACTGGCGCCAAGTGCTCGAGCGGGTGGAGCGCTATGGCGACCTCATGGCCGAGGTGCTGGAGCGCGAGCAGGATCTGCCCGTCCTCAGCGGCGCCGTCCCGTCCCGCTGAGCGGGGAAGTGCCGGGATGGGCGCCGGCATCTGTTTCCGTTTGGCCCCGCCTGAGGACGGCGTCGGAGAGCACCGGCCAGGCCTGCTTGGCCCAGGGCCCGAACGCTGTGCTGCACAAACCGCAGAGACCGATGCCGGCGGCGGGATCGACCCAAACGAACGACCCCGACTGGCCGAAGTGGCCGTAAGTGGCGGGTGAGTTCGACCTGCCGGTCCAGTGCGGCCACTTGTGGCCCCGTAGCTCCGGCCCCAGGCCCCAGTCGCAGGGGTCGTGGCGCCCGAAACCGGGCACGACCCCGACGAGGCCGGGCCAGGCGACGCTGACCGCCCGTTGCCAGGTCGCCCTACTGACCAAAGAGGGGGAGACGAGCTCGGCGGCCAGGCGGGCCAGGTCGCTGAGAGGGCCCCGGGCGCCGTGGGCGGGCGAGCCGTGCAGAGTCGTGCCCTGCATGCCGAGAGGTTCGAGGACGCCGGCGGTCAGGTAGTCCCCGAACGGCATGCCCGCCCGCTGGCCCAGGTGGGATGCAGCATGCTCGATCCCGGTGTTGGAGTAGATGCGCCGCCGCGCCGGCGGGGCGACCGGGACATGGCCCTCGAAGGGCAGGCCGGACGCGTGGGCCAGCAGGTGGGCGAAGGTCGAGCCGGGAGGGCCGGCGCTCTCTTCGAGGTCCAACGCCCGCTCTTCTACGGCCACCAGTGCCGCCAGGGCGACCAGTAACTTGGTCACCGAAGCCCAGGCGAAGGGCAGGTCGAGCGGGCCGGCCGAAGCGACGACGCCCGAAGGGCTCACTACCGCGGCGGCACCCGTGCCGGGCCATCGGAGGACATGAGCGGCGACCAATTTGTGCAGCGCCTCATGCATCAACGTCGCCCCCCGCGGCGCCGCGCCGGGCGGTTACGTAGCGCTCGAGCAACTTGGCCGTGCCGGCGACGTTGTCGCGGATGCTGCCGGCGATGACCCGTTCCGCGAGCGGGCCGAGCAAAGGAAAGTGAACCCTCAGTTCGGCTTCGAAATGCTGGCAGCACTCCTGGGCGCCCGTGGCCCGCAGCTCGTACCAACCGCTGAAGGAGAGCAGGTTGGCGTAGTTGTCTGGCACCATCGTCACCTGGCTCCGGCGGGTGGCGAGGTCGACCTCGGTCACCTGGGACCAGGTCAGTTTGGCGGGGTCGAGGATCGTCCTGGCCGCTCCGTTCAGCTGCCCGGAGAACCGGTAGCCGAGCACCGACCGGGCGCGCCCGGGCCCGGGTTCGAAGGAGCGCACCTCGGGCGCCGAGATCGCCTCCAAGTGGCCGAGGCTCCGGTAAAACTCAGGGTCGAGGAAGGCGCCCTGAGCGTCCTCGGCGCTCGCCGCGATGGGCTGGTCGAGCAGGATCCTCATGCGGCCCCGGCTCGGCGCCGGTGGGGTTGCTGGCCCCGGATCCGGTCCGAGTGCCGGCGCAGACGCCAGTGCGGGTGCGGGCGCAGAGACCGGTGCGCGTGGCGGCGCAGAGGGGGGCGCGCGTACCGGCGCAGTCGCTGGTACCGGTGCCCCGAGAGGGGGGAGGGCGCGCTCACGAGAAGTTCTCCGTGGTGTCACAGGCCAGGGGGCCTTCCAGAGCGGCGAGGTTCTGCTCCATCACGCTGAAATAACTGAGCGGCTTAACCGAGGGAGCCGGGGTCATCTCCATGGGGTCGAGGGTTTTTATGCCCGCACGGGTGGCCCGTGCAACCTGCTCGACGGGGCCGGCGGGCACGCCGGTCTCCTCGAAGACCCCGGAGAGGGAGTACTTCGCCACTGCGGCCACTGCCTTTTTCACCCCTTCGGTGCCGACCACGATGTCCACGAGGCCGAAGTCGGCGGCCATACGGCCGAAGGCGCCGTCTGAGGTTACGAAGACCGTCTTCGGGCAAGTGGTGAAGGTGTTCACGAAGTCCGACTCGATGGATTCTGCGACCGATTGGAAGTCGAGGTCGCCATTGTGGAACTGCCGCTTGCTAGCGGGGTCGGCCTTCGCCAGCGCCCGGGCGATCGCATCGGCGGCCCGGGACATCAGCTTGGGGTCGAGCCAGAACTCGTAGGGCCGGGCTTGCTTGGATATGGCGGGGAGCACGGATAGGTGCATTGGCGCCCGCCTCGCCGCCGCCTCCACCTGCGCTTGGTAACCGTCGCCCACGTCGACCACGAGCTTGGCCCGCCCCAGCTCGGCCCGCTGGCCCGGGCTGAGCGAGAGCCCCTGTGCCCGCTCCCCGGGCGGGACGAGGTCGACCACGCTGACCTCGGGGCCGCCTACGTAGCTGACCAACCGGGACAACGGGTAGGTCGACGCCACGACGGGGAGGGGCTTGGCCCCGGCGCGATGCCGCGGCTTGGTGGCGGCCGAAGAAGGCGGGCCTGCGCCGCACCCGGCCGTGCCGGCGGCAGCGACGGCCAAAGCCAGCGCCAGGGCGAAGCCGGCACGGGGCTGACGGGTACGGGGGCGGGAGCCGGCACGGGGCTGACGGGCACGGGGGCGGGAGCCGGCACGGTGGCGGAGACGGTCAGTTCCCATTCGCTCCCAGCGTATTTGGGCGGCAGTGCCGGGCAGGCGCGTGTGCCATCGTTCACTCGTGCGCCGGGGCCGACCCGTGGGGCCCCAGGGCACTGGCGGTAGTCTGGGCCGGAACAGAAAGGTGGTGGTCACCACGGCCCGATCCCCGGGAGCCCAATCCTCACTAGGCCAGCCTTCGGGCGCCGAAGGTTTCGACGTCGTGGTCATCGGTGGGGGCCCGGCAGGCTACGCCTCTGCGCTTTACGGCGGCCGACAAGGCTTGCGCATCGCCCTCGTCGAAAAGGAAAAGGTTGGCGGCACCTGCTTGCACCGGGGTTGCATCCCGGCCAAGGAGTTGCTGGAAACAGCGTCGGTTTACCGGACAGTGAGAGGCGCCAAAGGTTACGGCATTGCCGTGGACGGCTGGAGCGTGGACTTTCCCACGTCCCAGCTGCGCAAGCGCAAAGTGGTAGACCAGCAGTACAAGGGCCTCCAAGGCTTGCTCAAGAAGTGCAAGGTGACCACGTTCGCGGGGAGCGGGTCCCTGCACCCTGGGAGGGTGGTACGGGTGGAGGGCGCCGACGGCGAGTTGACCGAGCTCCGGGCCCCGGCCGTGGTCCTGGCGGCCGGTTCGGTACCGAGGACGATCCCGGGCTTCGATGTAGACGGGCGCTTCGTGCTCACCAGTGACGAAGTGCTCGAGCTCGAGCAGCTGCCGGCCTCGGCCGCGGTCATCGGTGGAGGGGCGATCGGGTGCGAGTTCGCTTCGATGCTCTCCGACATGGGGGTGCGGGTAACGGTCCTGGAGGCCCTCCCTCAGATCCTCCCTGGGGTCGACCGGGACGTTGCCGCCGTGGTGCTCAAGTCTTTCACCAGGCGGGGGATCGACATCCACACCGGTGTGGTGGTGAAGGGCCACTCCCCGGCGGCCGATGGCAAGGCCACCGTGGTGCGGTACGCGACCGGCGAAGGTGCGGAGGAGACCCTCGAGGTGGAGGCGGTCGTCGTCTCGGTAGGCCGGCGCCCTTACAGCGACGGCCTCATCGCCCCCGGTTGCGGAATAGATGTGGACGAGCGGGGTTTCGTGAAGGTCGACGAGCTCATGCAGACCGGCGCCGACGGTGTATGGGCCATCGGCGACCTGGTAGCGACGCCCGGCCTCGCCCACGTCGGCTTCGCCGAGGGGATGGTCGTCATCGACCAGTTGCTCGGCCGCCAAGCGGTCCCCGTTGACTATTCGAGGGTCCCGTGGTGCGTGTACACCCATCCTGAGGTGGCGTTCGCCGGCTATTCGGAACAAGCGGCCAGGGAAGCCGGTTATGACGTGGTCGCGAAGAAGGACCCTTTCGTGGGCAACGGTCGGGCGGCCATAGTCGGCGACACCGAGGGGCTCGTCAAGGTGGTGGCAGAAAAGATGCCCGACGGAAGTGCGGGCCGCCTCCTCGGGGTGCACATGGCCGGGCCGTGGGTCACCGAACAGCTCGGCCAGGGCTACCTGGCCGTCAACTGGGAGGCCACGGCCGACGAAGCGGCCCAGTTTGTCCAACCCCACCCCTCGTTGTCCGAAGTTTTCGGCGAGACCATGCTCGCCCTGGCAGGAAGAGGTCTTCACGTTGGCTGACATCACGATGCCCCAGCTCGGTGAAACGGTCACCGAGGGGACGATCACCAAGTGGCACAAGCAGGTCGGTGACAGCATCGCCGAGGACGAGGTGCTCTTCGAGGTGTCGACCGACAAGGTCGATTCCGAGGTCCCATGCCCGGTTAGCGGCACCGTGCTCGAGATCCTCGTACCCGAGGGCGAGACGGTATCGGTCGGCTCCAAGCTGGCAGTGGTCGGGGTAGGCGCAACCTCCGGCGACGGGGCGGGGACGGCCGGGACCGAAAGAGCCGGCGATAGCTCCGGCGCTGCGGTAGACGGCCAGGCCGGGAAGGCAGGCGGCGGCGAGGCCGAAGCAGTGCCCGGAGCGCCCCTCCCGGCCCCGGCCGAGCCCGTCCGGGCGGAGGCGCCCGCGGATACGGGCACGGTGGCCGAAGCCGAGGCCGAGCCTCTCGGGGC
>JBOGGK010000601.1:0-10620 GCA_050744045.1 Acidimicrobiales bacterium
CCCCGGTAGCCACGCAAACCTTGGTTGAAGGGCAGTCGGCAGCGGTCAGCTCGCTTGATGAGTAGGGGAAAATGGCAACCGCGCGCCAGGTCCCGGCCTGTGCACCTTGCGACTGGGGAGTACCCGCGAGCCCAGTGAGCACGGCGCAGAGGGTGCCAGCGAGCGCACCGAGGGCGTGCGAGCTCGCTTTGACCATCAGCGTTCCAGGCGCTCCTTGCGCCGCTTGGCTTTCAACTCCTCGGGCTGGCGGTCCCCGCGAAGCGGCGCCGGCAAGGTGGGTTGGGCCTCATCGGGGGGATATTGCTCGCCCGCCGTGAGGTGCCCTTCGGAGCCGCCCTCGAGGTGCGCAACCACTCCTGGTGACCGGGGCCCCGAGCGCGCGCAAGTCCACATTAACTCCCCTACTAGGCTGGGGGTTTTCGCGCACTTGTCAACGCCCGCTCGGGAGCTTTCTGCCTTTAGTGACGCCATGCGCGCGCAAGTTTACATAGGCCCCCAACTGCAGGTTCGAAAACGTAGCCAAGAGCAAAAAGCCCCTGCCCTTCCGGGGGAGCCTTTGTCACCTTTTGAACACTGGGGAGGCCCGGCGGCGCCGGCACCCGAGGTCAGCGCCCGAGGTCAGCGCCCGAGGTCAGCGCCCGAGGCGGCGCCGGCAGGAGCCTAAGCAGTCGCCGGGCGGAAGGCGTTAGGGCCCGGCACCACTGCTCGGCACCTGCCTGCCACCGCGGGGTAGGCGTTACCACATGCTCGGCACGTGATGGCGCCACGGCCGGGCCTGTTCGAGCTGGCCGGCGAGAGCCAGGAGCGGCGCCTCCCCCGCCGGCCTGCCGATGAGCTGCACCCCGATCGGCAAACCGGCGGCAGTCCAGTAAAGAGGCAGGGAAATGGCCGGTTGGCCGGTAATGTTGGCGACCACTGTAAACGGCGTGAAGCACTTTTGCGCCTCGAAGTCCCGCTCGGGGTGGTCGTCGTCACGGAACGCCCCCACCGGAGCTGGCGGCTGGGCCAGCGCCGGTGTGAGGACGGCATCGTAGCGGGAGAACAACACGACTGCCCGCCTCGCCGCCAGCTGCGCCGCCGCCAGCGCTTCGAAAAGCCGTGGCCCGCTGACGGCCCGGCCCCGCTCGCGGAACCAACGGGTGAGCGCCCGCAACTCGCCTTCCCTGCTATCGGGGACCGGGGCGGCCGCCGCGCCAACAGTCCAGATCGTCTCGAACGTCGCCACAATCGCCTCGTCGAAGGGAGCTTCGCACGCTTCGGCCTCGTGGCCGAGCCCTTCCAGCAAAGCGGCGGCGTCGTCCAAAGCGGCCAGGCAGGTTGCGCTTACTTCGGCCGAGGAGATGACGGGGTCGCGGAGCACCCCGACTCGGAGCCGCCCGACGGGCTGGCGGGAGGCGTCCAGGAAGCTCCCCCCCGCCGGTAGCGGCGGGGCCCAATAAGGGTCGCCCGGCATCGGCCCGGCCAGTGCGTCGAGCATTGCGGCCGCGTCGGCAACGGTGCGGGCGATAGGGCCGTTCACGACGAGGCCGGTCACATCGGCCCCGGCCGGCCCGCCGCTCACGCGTCCGCGCGACGGTTTCAGCCCGACCAGGCCGCACACGCTGGCCGGGATCCTTACCGAGCCGGCCCCGTCGCTACCCTGGGCGACGGGCACGAGGCCGGCGGCGACGGCGGCGCCAGCACCGCCGCTCGAACCTCCCGCCGATCGTGACAAGTCGAAGGGGCTGCGGGCAGGCGGGGCGACATCCGGTTCGGTATAACAGGTGAGGCCGAGCTCCGGCGTGTTGGTCTTGCCCAGGCTGATCAGGCCCGCCTCCTTCAGCCGTGACACGACGTAGTCATCGGCGGGGGCGACGAAATCTGCCAGAGCGGCGCTCCCGAACTTGGTAGGGACTCCCGCGGTTAGGTTGAGATCCTTGACCGCAGTGGGCACGGCGAGCAACGGCGGCAGTGACGCCGCTCCCTCCGGTCCCACTTCTTTCAGGCGGGCCTCTGCCCGCCCCGCTTCCTCGAGCGCCTGCGCCGCGGTGACCGTGACGAAAGCACCTACTGCCTCGCTGTACCTGTCGACCCGGGCCAAGTAGTGGGCCACCAGCTCGCGCGGGCTCACCTGCCTACGGCGGATCGCGGCCGCCTGCTCGAGGGCGTTCAGGTCGTGCAGTTCCGGCACGCGACAATGGTAATTGACAGGTGGGCGGCGCTCGGCCGGGCTACCGGCTAGCTCCAGCCGGGGGGACAAGTCGGGCTAGCGGCGTAAGCGTTCGAGGAGCCGCGTGGCCAGCACCGGCTCTTCCTCCGCTGAGGGGGCGGGGGGTGGCGACGGGCCTCCCTTTCCCCTCTTGTCCCCGTGGGGCCCTCCGTCCTCCTCCGCCGGCGCCCTGTCGCTTCCTCGCGGCGGGGGCTCACTGTCGCGGTGGCGGGCCGCCCGATGTTCCCAGCGGCTCAGGTCGAGCCTTCGCACGGCTACGTCGAGGGGGAGCAGCACTAGCGCCAGGACCGCCAACGCGTCCCAGAGCGAACGGGTGACCTCGACCGGGGGCACGGGGACGCCGAGGGCCTGGCGGGCCGAGGAGAGCACCCGGCCCCCGCCGGCCTGGGCTACCTGGGCCAGGAAGGCCCGGTCGGTACCCATGAAGCGCAGCTCGGGAGAGTAGGCGATCGCTACCCCGGCGGTGGCGGCGTGCAGGGCGCGCCCACCTGCGCTCACCTCCACCCTCATCAGGTAGGAGCCAACCTGGGACGTCGGGATGTCGCCTTCGAAGCGGCCTGGGCCGGTCTCGGCCAACGGGACCTCGGTGCCCGCCCCGCTCGGGCCCACGACGTGGGCAACGGCCGTTGCGCCGGGCGGGCTGGCTTTCACCTGGGCGATCAGGTGGGCCTCGTCCCCCTCCAGCTGGGCCGACAAGCTGACGGCGGGGTCGGCGGCGAGGGGCAGGGTGGCGGCCACGATCCCCGCCAGGAGCTTGCCGC
Source organism: Acidimicrobiales bacterium (assembly GCA_050744045.1). Classification (GTDB taxonomy): domain Bacteria; phylum Actinomycetota; class Acidimicrobiia; order Acidimicrobiales; family Palsa-688; genus JBOGGK01. Next base: position 2,971 of record JBOGGK010000601.1, read on the forward strand.
CGAGCGGCGAGCGTAGCAGCTCGGCCGTCCAGCGGCCCTGGGTGTCGCTCGTCCAGGCCATGGCGGTGCCCAGCCCGTACTGCCACTGGGCGAGCACAGGGCCCGAGCGGGGGCCGAAGAGGACCACTTGCGCAGCCGCTTTGGGGGTGGACGCCACGTAACCGTCCAGGGGTGGCAGCTTTCCCGGGTCGATGCCGTCCAGGGCGGCCGAAGGAGCGCCGGCAGCCACGTGGAAACGCTCGTGGACCACCCAGGGCTGGAGCTGGGTATGGCTCTCATCCAAGAAAATCGAGGGCAGCTGGGAGGCGGATTCCGAATCGTAGAAGCGGCCCTTGCCCTCGGCGGCGATGAGCGCCATGTCGGCCATGAACTGCGGCGACCCGTGGACGTCTGCCCCGACCGTCGACACCGTTATGCCGGCGCGCACCAGGCCAGCCATGAACGACTGCGAAGGCAGGGGGAAGTCGGCGTCGCCGTCGCCCTCCACCACTATGTACTTGGTGTCGAGCGGGTAGCGGGCCAGCGCCCTGGCGGCGTCGGCCATGTAGGGCACGTAGCTCGGGGGGTCGCCGAAGCTCGCTATGGCGGAGATGCTGTGCTCCAACTTCTTACCGTTGCCGACCGGCTGGAGGGGGATTACCACGCCCGTCGACCCGTTGGTCACCCCCACCAGGTCCTGGGGGGACAGGTTGTGGACGAGCTGGCGGGCGGCGCTGCGCAGCACCATGTCCCCGGCCCCGCTCTCCACGGTCTCGAGCACGAGCATGACCGCGACCGGCGTCGTCTCTTTGGGGTTCGGGATCCGCATCTCGACGGGGAGGGCCTGCTCGAGTGGGGTCCCGGCCCAACCCCCGGGCCCGAACGCGTTCGGTCCCCCGAAGGCGGCCAACCCAACCCCGAGGTCCCTCGTCGCCTCTGACAGGGCTTGCATGCGCTGCTGGCCGAGCGCCGCCGCGCTCACGTTCACTAGGGCGACCGCCTGCCAGCGGGCCACGCCCGCCACCGTCGCCGGCACTTGCTGGGGCGTCACCACGTCGGTTGCTACCCCGGCGGCGCGCAGGGCGGCGGCCACGTTCCTGCCCGCGCCTGGCTGGCCCTCCACCACGAGGACCTGTTGACGGCCGAGGACGTCGAAGAGAGCGTCGCCTACGTCGTTACCGGGGACGGTGTCCCGCGCCGGGGAGATCTCGACGGTTGCTTCGTGGAAACCGGGGCCCGCTGGTGGGAGGAGGGCGTGCACCTCGGTCACCCCCGGCTTTACCCGGACGACCGTGTCCATGACGACGCGCCTGTCGTCGAGCGACCAGACCACCCGGGCACTGGTCGCCTCGTTGCTCACCAGGACCGCCGTCGCCAGGGCCTTGGTGGAGGGCGGCACGGTCGAGGGGACGTCCACCGAGTCGACCCTCACGTCGGGACCGACGGGGACCTGCAAAGGCAGGACGTCCACCCGTACACCCTCGGCACGCAGCGCCCGGGCCTCGCCGACGGCGTCGCCCACGTCCTGGCGCCCGTCGCTTATCAGCAGCACGTGGCGCCGGGTCCCGGGGGCGGCCATGGAACCGGCCAGGCGCAGGGCCGCCTCGATGTCGGTGAAATTGGCCCCTGGGGAAGTGGCGAAGCCGCTGAACTGGGGGCGGTGCTGGGGGGGGTCCTCGACCAGGGCGTCTTGGCCGAAGCTCACCACACCGAGCTCGTCCCGGGCCGGCAGTGCGCCCGCCAGGGCCTGCACGTCGCCCACCTCGGCCGGTTGGGAACCGGCCGTGCTGGCGCTCAGGTCGGCGGCGACGACCAGGGTCTGGCTGGAAGAGCGCGAGGACAGCTCAGGCCCGGCGAGCGCCAAGACCAGGGCGGCGACGAGCACCAGGCGCACGGCGAGGGCCGCCGAACGCTGGCGGGCCCCGAAGGGCGCCGGCCAGAGCCGCCAGATCGCCGCCAGGACGGCGAGGAGGGCAAGAGCTGCCAGCCAGACCGGGTCGGACAGGTCAATGGGCACGGTGGTACACCACCCACTCAGCCAGCAGGACCGCTAGTGCCGCCACCGCGAACAGCGGCCACAGGTCTCGGTAGAGCGAGGCGGTGGGCAGTGCCTTGCCCGCCGCGCCCACCACGTCGATGGCCCGCTTGGGGGCGATGGCGGTGCCTTCCGGGTTGACCGCCAGGTAGCTCACCTGGTGCGAACCGTTGCGGCCCACGACGCTCACGCGGTAGATGCCTGCCTCGGAGGTGTCCGTGAACAAGACCGGGCCTGGCCCGCCCCGGGTGCCGGGCACGGAGCTGGGTGAGGCGCCGCCGCCCGTGCCCGGGTTGCCTGCGCCCTGCGAAGCTCGCGCCGGCGCGGCGGTGCCGGCCACCGCCAGGATGTCGCGGTGGCCGTCCGGCCGGGTGACGACCACCTCCTTCGCGCCGGTGCCCGGGCTCAGGCTGACCGCGCTCCCCGGGACCTCGCTCAGGCTCGGCACGGTGCCCGGCGCCAGGTACTCCGACAGGTGGGTGAGCAGTATAGGGAAGGCGCTGCGCAGCACCAGGTTGGAGTTGTGCAGGTAGGTGCCGAGCAGCGCCGCCGGCGGGCCGGCGGGGCCGCCGTCGCGCACCATGAGGACGGGGCCGGCGGCGCTGGAGATGACCACCCGGCCGAAGTGGGACCGGGACAGGTCGGCGGAGCGGGCGACATCGACGTCGGAGAGGTCGACGTCGTACAGGAGCGGGTCGTTGACTTCTGCCGGCAGGAGGGGGCCGGGGGCCTCGCCGCCGCCGATGCCGAGCGCCCTGTCTGGGGGCGGGCCCACCAGCAGGTAGGGCGCGCTGGAAGGGAGCCGGGGGGGCACGAAGCCCTCGAAGACGAAAAAGTCCACCGCCGGGTCGGCCGCCTGGCGCGGCGCCCACTTGGAGGGGACCTCGGCCGAGACCTCGACGTCGGGCCGTAACGCCAGCGCCTTTTGCAAGAAGACGTCCCCCGGGCTTACGAGGAGCACTTTCAGCTTGCGGGGGGCCGACGCCACGGCCACGGCGCCGTCGTCGGCAACGAGGTCGTCGGCCGGCCCCAGGGTGACCTTCACGTATGCCGTCCCGGGCGGCACAGAGAAGGTGACGTCGCGCCCGCCCCCGGGCGCCACCGTTACCGCCTGCGCGTCGCTCAGGTGGCCGTCGGCGAACATCTCCACGGTGAGGTGGGCCGGGACCTGGCCGAAGTCTTGGACGTGGGCCACCGCCGCCTCGCCCGCCAGGCCGGGGGCAACGGTGAGGGCGGTGATGCCGGTGTTCTCCCCACTGATCCCGATGCGGCGGTACTGGACCGGGAAGGGCACCGTTACCGGTTCGCCCAGGGGCTCGGCTATACCGTCGGAGAGCACTACCAGTTGGGTGCCGGTCGCCCGGGGGCCGGCTTCCGCCACAGCGAGTTGCAGGGCGTCTGCGAGGTCGGCAGGCCCGTCCGTCGGCCGTAACCGGTCCAGCGCCTGCACGAGCGGCTGGCGCTGGCCCTTGCTCGTCTCCACGACGGTGGGGTCGGCGTCCATGGCGATGAGGGTCATGCGGGCGGTCGGGGCGAGGCGGCCCACGAGCGCCTTGGCCTCGGCCACGGCGACCGCGAACCGGCTCGGGGCCACGTCGGTGGCCTGCATCGTCTCCGAGCAGTCGAGGATCACGATGGTCTGCCCGGTTAGCGCCTGAGCCGAGACCAAGGCCGGTTGGACGAGGGCCCCTATCACCAAGCAGGTCGCCACCACTTGGAGGGCGAGCAACCACGAGGGGCGCAGGCGTTGCCAGGGGGCCGAGGCCTGGCGGTCGAGCGTCACCGGCCGCCACCACAAGGTGCTGGAGACCTGGTGCGGCGGGCGGCGCGCTTTCAAGAAGTAAAGGGCCACGATGGCGGCCACGGCCACGCCAGCCACCCCGGCTACCGGGTCGAGCAGGGTCATGGCCGGCGCTTCAGCGCGCCACCCGCGCCCGGACGAGCTGCCCCAGCAGGAGCTGGCGCAGGGGGGTCCCCCCGTCCACGCTCACCAGGCGGGCGTCATAGGACCCAGCCATGGCCGCCAGCTCCCGGGAGTGGGCCTGGCGCGCCGCGTGGTAGGCGTCCAGGGCCGCCTGGCTCATCGTCACCTCCACCGCCCTTGCGGTCTCGGAGTCCACCAGCCGCAGCTCGCCCCGCACCGAGGGCCGCAGGTCCTCAGGGGAGAGCACCTGCACGAGGACCACCTCGTTGCCGGCGGAGCGCAGCGCCGATACCGCTGGTCGGACCGACGCCACCTCGCTCAGGAAGTCGGACACGACTACTGCGACCCCCCGGGGGACAGAGCGGGCCGCGCCGGCCACTTTCGTCCAATCCGTCTCGGTGCCCTCGGGCATGCCGGCGAGCGCCGACCAGAGCACAGGCGCCGAACGCTTGCCCCTCACCGGTCCCGCCCGTCCCAGGACTGCCCCGGCGAAGCCGAGGCAGGCTGCCCGGTCCTCTGCCGCCAGGGCCAAGAAGGCGAGCGCACCGGCCACCGCCCTCGCCGGGCGCCCCTTGTGCTCGCGGTCCCAGGCCATCGAGGCGCTGGCGTCTACCCAGGTGCTCACGCAGGCGTCCTCCTCCCCGGAGTACAGGCGCACGAACAGCCGCCCGAGCCGGGCATAAGCGCACCAGTCCAGCCGGCGGATGTCGTCGCCGGGCACGTAGGCGCGGTAGTCGGCAAGGTCGAGGGAGCTGCCGTACCGGCGGGAGCGGCGTTGACCGGCACTGGCGCCGAGCACTGTGCGCCGCGACGGGATGGTGAGCCTTTCCAGGGCCTGGAGGATGTCCGGGGTGAGCCCGAGGGCGGCCGCCGCCCCTGGCCCGCTGCCCGCCCCTCTCACTGGGGAGCTCACCGGGCATTCACCGCCCCTCTCATCTGGCCGCTCACAGGGCCCTTCACCGGTCCGCTCACCGGGTTGTCAACGGGTCGGCCGTTACAACCTCCAAGAGGCGCTCGACCAGCCGGTCGCTGGTCATGCCTTCGGCCTCGGCCTCGAAGTTGAGTAGGAGCCGGTGCCGCAGCACCGGGCGGGCGCTCGCCCGGACGTCGTCGAAGGCGACGTTGAACCGCCCCGCCAGGAGGGCGCGGGCCTTGGCCGTGAGCGCCAGTGCCTGTACGGCGCGGGGGCTGGCCCCGAAGCGGACGTAGCCGGGCAGGTCCGCTACCGGGCTGCGGTCGGGCTGGGTGGCGACGACCAGGCGGACGGCGTAGCCCAGCACGTGGTCGGCCATGGGCACCGAGCGCACCAGGGCGGCCATCGCCCGGACCTCCTCCCCCCCAGCCACGCTCGCCAACGCGGGTTCGGTGCTGCCCGTGGTCCGCCGGGCGATCTCGGCCAGCTCGGCCTCGCTCGGGTAAGGGACGGCCAACTTGAACAGGAACCGGTCGAGCTGGGCCTCGGGCAGGGGGTAGGTCCCCTCCAGCTCGATGGGGTTTTGCGTGGCCAGCACGAAGAACGGGTCGGGTAGCGAGCGGGTGGTGCCGCCGACGGTGACCGTCCTTTCCTGCATGGCCTCGAGCAGGGCGCTTTGCACCTTGGGGGTAGCCCGGTTGACCTCGTCGGCCAGGACCAGGTTGGAAAAGACGGGGCCGGGCTGGAAGTCGAAACGCCGGCCCCCCTCGTCCTCGCGGATGACCGTGGTCCCCGTGATGTCGGCGGGCATCAGGTCGGGGGTGAACTGCACCCGGTTGAACGCCAGGTCGAGCACCCGGCCGAGGGCGCGCACGAGGGAGGTCTTCCCGAGCCCGGGGACGCCTTCGAGCAAGACGTGGCCGCCGGCCAGTAGGGCCACCAGGGTGTCGCGCACCAGTTCCGCCTGGCCGACGATGAGCTTGGCGAGCTCGCCCTCGATCCGGCCCGCCACCTCGGCGAAGGCCTCCGGAGCCATCGGTGGGGCCTGTCCGGGACCTCCGTTCATCTGCCGACCGCTTGTTGGTTGCTGCCACTTGGCGGTCATTTGCTTGGCCCTAACGAGCTGAAGTAGGACCGCACGATGCCCTGGTCGTCGGGGGCCAGCACCTGGGAACCGAGCCCCTGGAGGGCGGTGCGGGCGAACGCCGGCAGCACCGGCTGGTAGCCGGTCGTCTTCAACTGCTGGCCGTTGCCGAGCTGCGCCCCGGTCACCTGCTCGCCCGTCCCAGGTTGGCCCCCGATGAAGACCTGGTCGGCCGGCGCGCGGCGGGAGCTGTAGCGGTTGGACTTAGCGTTCTTGCGGGAGTGGCCCGGCCCCCCGGCGCGACCCGAACCGCCGGAGCCGCTCCCGCCGGCCGGGCCTGCACCGTTGCCCTTCCCCGTACCCCGGCCATGTGCACCGGCGCCCTGCCCACCGGCGCGCTGCCCACCGCTCTGCTCACCAGCGCCCTGCCCGCTCGGGCTGCCGAGCTGGCCCGGGTGCCCTTGGGTGCCACCGCCCCGCCCACCGGCGCGTTTTGCGCCTTGGTCCCCCGTGCCGCCGCCAGAGTCCGCCTGCGCCTGCTGGGCCACGCGTCCCTTGGCGTCCTGGACGGCCGCCTGGTCTGCGCCAAGCTCCTGTTGCAAAGAGGCGGCCGAGGCCGCCGCCGAAGCCTGGCGGGCCGCCGAACGGAGATCTTCACTGGCCGGGCCGGCCTGGTCGCCCGCCAACGCTGACGCCGCCTGGGCCAGCTCGCCGGCAAGCGTCCCTCCGCCTTGTGCAGCCGGGCCCGAGCGGTGGCCGGTCGACCCCCTCCCGGCGGCGGCCGCCTTGCGCAGCACCGTCGCCAGCGCCTTTTGCTGTGCCGGCGGGAGCCGGGAGAGGCCGGAGGCCAACGTTCGCAGCTGGTCCGCAGCCACTCCCAGCCGCCCAGCGGCAAGTGCCCCGGCCAGGCCGGCGAGCCCGTGGGCCCCGGCCAGGGAGACGCCGGCGGCAGCAGCGGCCGCCCGTTCGGCCGCCTGGTTGAGGGCGGCCGGGGTTTCCAGCGCCTCGAGCCGGCGCTCGAGCTGGGAGAGGGCGACCAGCGCGGCCAACGGGGAACGGGCCTTTTCCAGTTGGGCCAGGGCTGCACGCAGCGCCGCCGCCGCCTGCCTCGCCTCCTTGGAAGAGCGCTTACCGAGGTTTTTTTCTGCGTTGGCAACCGTTTTGCGAGCCTTGGCCAGCGCCCCTTGGTCGGCCGCCCGGCGGGCCAGCGCCCCCGCCTGGGGGTTGGGCGTTACCACCAGGACGGCCGTGACCAGGACCGCAGCCAGGCCGCCGGCCGCCGCCCGCCGGTGCCGGCGCCAGGGGAAGGCCTCGGCTGGGTCATGAGCGCCCGCTTTTGAGGCGGCGTCGGCTCGAAGGCGCGCCTCTAGGTCGCCCGGGGCTTGTGCGAAGTGTAGAGCGCTCGCCAGGCGCTCCTTCAGCTCCAGCCGGGCGTCCGCCAAGCGGGCGACCTGGGCGGGGTCGGGCCGGTGCCATGCCCAGCCGGCCGCCGCGCCCAGTGCGGCGGCTGCCCCCAAAGCCGCCAGCACCAGGGCGGTGCCGGCGGTAGGTCGGAGCTTGGCCCAGGCGAGGACGAGGGCCGCGGCCCCACCCCAACCGGCCACCCCCCATAACGCCCACCGGGCGGCGGAGTCGGCCAGTGCCCTTTTCCGCAGCCGGCCGAGGACACCGGCCAGCTCGGGGGGGACCGGCGTCCGGGGGCGCGGGCGGGGACG
>JBOGGK010000602.1:0-6470 GCA_050744045.1 Acidimicrobiales bacterium
CATGACGATCGGCGCCGCACCGGCGGCCTGGAAGCCGAACATGCGCGGCCTGGCGGCGATGACGCCGTCGCGTGCGTACTCGCGGTAGCCCATCCAGTACGCGGTGATGTTGCCGGCGTTGCCGACCGGCATGCAGTGGACCTCAGGGGCTCCGCCCAGGACGTCTACTATCTCGAAAGCGGCTGTTTTCTGCCCCTCTATCCGGTTGGGGTTTATGGAGTTCACGACCGTGACCGGTTCGGCCTCGGCCAGGGCGCGCACGAGGGCCAGAGCACGGTCGAAATTTCCCCGTACTTGCACCACTTTTGCGCCGTGGACGAGGGCCTGCACCAGCTTGCCGAGGGCGATCTGGCCCTCAGGTATGAGCACCACGCACGCCAAGCCGGCCCGTGCCGCGTAGGCGGCGGCGGAGGCCGAGGTGTTGCCTGTCGACCCGCAGGCTACCGCCTTGGCCCCCTCCTCGGCCGCCTTGGAGATCGCCACCGTCATCCCGCGGTCCTTGAACGAGCCGGTCGGGTTGGCCCCCTCCACCTTTAGCCACACCTGAGCGCCGGTGCGCTCCGACAGGCGGGGCGCAGGCAGCAGGGGGGTGTTCCCCTCTTGCAAGGTGACCACCGGGGTGGTGGCGTTGACCGGGAGGTGCCCGCGGTACTCCTCGATCACCCCGCGCCACGTGCCGGCGGCGCTCACGGGCCGACCACCCGTACCAGCCCGCCGATCCGCCGCACCGTGCCCAAGCGGCGGACTTCGTGCAAGCAGGCCTGTATGTCCCTCTCGTAGGCGGGGTGGGTAACGAAGACCAGGTGGGCCTGGGCCTCCTCGCTGCCGTCGCGCTGGCCGCCCTCCGGCGCTCCCCGGGCACGGCCGGGGCCCGCTGTGGGACCGGCCTCGGGCTCGGGGGCGTCCTGTTCCATGGAGCGCACCGAGACGCTATGGCTCCCGAGGACGCCGGCGATGGCGGCCAGCACGCCAGGCCGGTCGGCGACGACGAGGCTCAGGTAATAAGCGCAGCGCAGGTCGTCGATGGGGCGCAGGGGCACCTCGTGCAACTCGAGCTTGCGGGCGGCGCCTTTCATGGTGAGGTTGTGGGCCGCGTCCACCAGGTCGCCGAGCACGGCGCTGGCCGTCGGCCGGCCTCCCGCCCCTCGTCCGAGCAGCATCAACTGGCCGACGGCGTCGCCCTCGACGAACACGGCGTTGAACGAGTCGCGCACCGACGCCAGCGGATGGTCCTGGGGCACCATCGCCGGGTGGACCCGCACGGCCAGGGCTTCGTCGGGCCCTGTCTCGATGACGGCGAGCAGCTTGATGGCGAAGCCGAGCCGGTTGGCCATGGCTATGTCGTGGGCGCTGATCCCCGAGATCCCTTCCCGGTAGACGTCCCCCGCCACAACCCTGGCCCCGAAGGCGACGTTGGCGAGGATGGCGGCCTTGGCGGCGGCGTCGAAGCCCTCCACGTCGGCGGTCGGGTCGCGCTCGGCGTAACCGAGGCTCTGTGCCTCGGCCAACGCCTCTTGGTAGCCGGCACCCGACGCGGCCATGCGGGTGAGTATGTAATTCGTGGTGCCGTTCACGATCCCCATGACCCGGTGTATGCGCTCGCCGGCAAGGGACTCCCGCAACGCCCGGATGAGGGGCACCCCGCCCGCGACGGCGGCCTCGAAAAGCAGGTCGACGCCGGCCACGCCGGCCGCTCCCCAGAGCTCCCCGCCGTGGTTGGCGAGCAGTTCCTTGTTGGCGCTGACGACCGGCTTGCCGCTGGCGAGGGCCCTGAGCACCAGGTCCCGGGCAGGGGCGATGCCTCCCATTACCTCGACCACCACGTCGATAGCCGGGTCGTCGACCACTGCCCAGGTGTCGGTGGTGAGGAGCGGTTCCACCCCGGGGACGTCACGTTCTTTGGTGACAGAGCGGACGGCCACGCGGGCCAGTTGCAACTGCACACCGGTGCGTTCGGCAATGCGCTTGGCGTCGGTGAGGAGGAGGCGGGCGAGGGCGCCGCCGACGTTCCCGCAACCGAGCAGGCCGACCCGGACCGTGGGCCGGCCCAAGGTGCCGGGCCCGGAGCCCGCTTCAGCGGAGTTGACAGGGCCAGCGGAGTTGACAGGGCCAGCGGCGGTGGGGCGGGCGCCGGCGGCGTTCGACGTCACCTGTCAGTCGGTCCTCGGGCCCGGCGGGTAGCTCCCATGGCTGGGCAGGCTAGCGGGTGGGGGAGGGCGCCCGGCCGTTGGGGGCAGGAGGGCGCGTCGGCGGTGCCTACGAGGGGCTCAAGGTGGTACCCAGGGTTCTGGGAGGCACTCTAGGCCGGGCAGAGCACAGATCCGGGGCGCCTGGGGGTCAAGCGTCGAGGGCCAACAAGTCCTCGTAGGTCTCCCTGCGCACGACGACCCGCCACCTGCCGTCCTTCACGAAGACTGCGGGGGGCCGGGGCACCTTGTTGTAATTGGACGCCATCGAATGGCCATAGGCACCCGTGACGGGAGTGGCCAGGACGTCCCCGACCGAAAGGTCGGTAGGCACGTTGGCATCCCGGACGACGACGTCGCCCGATTCGCAGTGCTTGCCCACGACCGTGACCACCCGCGGCCGGCTGGCTCCCACTTCCCGAGGCAGGAAAGCCTCGTACCCCGAGCCATAGAGCACGGGCCGGGGGTTGTCGCTCATGCCCCCGTCCACGCTCACGTAGGTGCGCAACCCGGCCAGCTCCTTTACCGTGCCCACCGTGTAGCAGGTGAGGGCGGCGGCCGCCACTATCGCCCGACCGGGCTCGGCGGAGACCGTGACATCGGCGGGGATACCCGCGGTGGCCGCCGCTGCCCGTAGGGCCCGGGCCCAATCGGTGATCGAGCTGGCCTCCTCTCCCACGACATAGGCGACGCCGAGGCCTCCGCCGGCGCATAGTTCACCGACTGCCGACCGCCGGAGGAAAGGTGCCAGGGCCCCGAGTGCACGCTCGAAGGCTTCGAGAGCGAAGATCTGCGAGCCGATGTGGATGTGGATGCCGACCAGGCGTGCCCCGCTCCCGGGGCGGCGGAGCCGCTCGACAGCTTCGGCGGCAGCTCCTGACGCCAGCCCGAACCCGAACTTGGAGTCCTCTTGCCCCGTCATCACGTACTCGTGGGTGTGCGCCTCGATGCCCGGGGTGACGCGCACGAAGACCTCTTGGCGTTCGTCGCCCTGCCGCCCGCCAGCGAGGCGGGCCAGACGATCGATCTCGTCGAAGGAGTCGACTACCACCCGGCCCACCTGGGCACTGAGCGCGGCCGCCAGTTCAGCGTCAGACTTGTTGTTGCCATGCATGACGAGGCGCGCGGGGGGCACGCCGGCGGCGAGCGCCACCGCCAGTTCCCCGCCCGTGGACACATCTATGCAACAGCCCTCCTCGTGGGCCAAGGCCGCCATGGCTTTGCAGAGGAAGGCCTTGGACGCGTACGCCACCCGGGAGCCGAATGCCTGGCGGGCCTCTCGGCAGCGCCGGCGCAGGTGCTCTTCGTCGTAGACGAAGACGGGCGTGCCGACTTCGGCCGCCAGGTCGACGACGTCCACGCCGCCGACGAGAAGTTGCCCGCTGGGCCCTACCTCGGCCGTCTCAGGGAGAAGGTACCTCGGCAGCGCCTGCTGCCGGTGCTGCGGGCCAGGCGCAGTGGCCCGCGGCGCGGCAGGACCGAGCACGACCGGGTCGGGGAGCATGGGCACCCATGCTGCCAGGGCGGGGCTGGCGGCGCAGGTCCTTGTTACGGCGGAGGCGGGCATGCCCGGCCCAGTATGCTGGGTGGGCCGCCCTCGTAGCTCAGGGGATAGAGCGCCGGCCTCCGGAGCCGGGTGCGTGAGTTCGAATCTCGCCGGGGGCACCAGCAACTTCACCCTCTATCAGTAGGAACTTCGCAGGAGGGTACTCTCCACTAGTAGCCGGTGGGCCCATTTTCGACTCCTGTTGGCCGTTGCGACTGGGAGGAGCGTGGGAGGGATTTTCCGCTGGTCCCGGCGGGGATGAGCGTGGTCATGGGCGCGCCCGCCTGGCGCCCGGGGCAGCACACCCTCCGGCTGCTGGCCCCGGCAGAGCCGTTGGTATGGTGCCACCAAGCGTTGGGGAGGCCAGAGGACGTACCACTCGCATGCTCAGTCGACCCGGCGCAGGCTGGGCCACGTCACCAACCCCACCGGCGGTCACGGCCGGCCGCCGGTGGGGCAGTAGCAAACAGGAAGCCATGGACGGCTTGGGCAGGGAGAACGCTCTTGGCGGACCGCTGCTAGTCGGCTAATTCGAGGCACGGCTCCCGGCGCCGGCGTCGCCCTCCGACTGATTGGCGAGCGCTGTCAGCTTCTCCATGTACGCTGCCCAGTCATGGCCGTCGGGGAGGTTGCTGTTCCCCGGCTGGTAGCCGACGGCTTCGTCGTGCTGCTCGCGCATGATGTCGGCATGGCCGGCGTGGCGCGCTAGGTCGTAGGACACGTGGGCGATGACCCGCTCCACGGTCACCTCCTGACGACCGGGCCGCCACCACGGCACCCGTCCGGGGGCGTCGAGGGGCAGCTCCGCGATGGTCTTGTCCGCGAACGCCCAGACCCGACGGTAGAGGCCGATGAGCCCGTCCTTGGTTTCGTCGGCTCGTGCGTACCAGTCAGCCTGCGGGTCCGCTTGGTAGGCCTCCACGGGCACCAGTTCCTCCGGCCCCGGGAACTCGCGCCCGAAGGTGGGCCCGAAGTAGCCGGCCTCAACGTTGAGGCAATGCTTGACCACCCCGAGCAGGTTGTTACCGGTCGGCGTGCGGGGCAGCCGGGCCTCGCGTTCGCTGAGCCCGTCGAGCTTCCAGACAAGGGCGTCGCGAGCCTGCTGGAGGTAATGGTGAAGCACGGTCTTCGGGTCTGACATGCCGGCCATGCCCGCCAGTCTGACAGCACAGCCAGGGGCGGCCCCCACCTGGCGGTAGCGCAACCGGTTTGGGTCGCCACTACCGTGCCGGCGTCAGGCGGCCGAGACCGCGCGCGCTTCCTGGCGCACTCGGAATATCTCAAGGGCTCAGGAGGTGCGGGCTGGCGCGGCGTGACCGAAGGGCAGGGTGCTTGTGCACTTTACCTACCTCTATGAGCTGAGGAGATCGGGCGCGAAAACCACGCGAGATTGGTCGAAGTGTAGCTTTGGGACGCTGTTCAACCGAGACCATCGGAGCTCAGCTCGAGCAAGGTCGGCGGCGACAAACGCGGCGGAGTCTTCGGGTAGCTCGTAGCGCCATTCGCTGCCGAGCAAGTGTTGAAGGTCTGTGAGCGCCTTAGCAAGATAGCGGGCAGCTGCAAGCACCTCGGCCAAACCCCTCCCTGGGATGGAGTCGTCGATCCCAGGCGGCATTGTTGCTTCCGCGTCGATGAGCGCGGTGACCCCATAGCGGGCCTGGGGTACCCGCTCGACCAGTGCTGAGAAGCTTAGCGGAGCGGTCCCGTGGGGCCTGGCCAGCGTTGCTGACCAGACGCGTGCTCGACTTCCTACGAACCCGTTGACAGACATGGGTGAAGTTCGTGCGCGGCAGGCGCTCGCGGCCATGCCTACCCCCCGGCGGTTAGACCGCCCGGTGCGGGTTCAAGGAGACCTACGGCGCCGGGGTCGCCGGCCCGAGAGGAACGAGCTTCGCCGCCGCCACGTACTCGCTATGCAAGCCTGGCCGCATCGCAGCAAGCGGCGAGCCCGCCGCCGAACAGCGGCTCACCAGTTTGGTCCGCTGGTCAGGGACTACGCGCCAGGGGCGGCCGACTGGCCTAGCCCATCAGCAAAGAAGCAGAAATCTCTCAGGAATGTCGCTGGTTTGGAGTCGAACACATGTACGATGAGGAGGTGCTCGAGCAACTAGCGACGGCCGTCGGGGAGCTCGTCGTCGTCCCGAGCGCCGAGGCGGTGGAAGAGGCGCTCCGCCTGCGTGACCGTCTTGACGCCAAGATCGCCGAGGGGCTGAGTGCCTTCGACCTAGACGAGGGCTGGCGGGCCGACGGGTCGCTCTCGCTCACTGCCTGGGTGGCCTGGCACGGCCGGCGCTCGAGGAAAGAGGCCCACCGGGAGGCGGTGGTGGCGAGGCGGCTCGCCCACCTGCCGGTTACCGACGCCGCCTGGGCGGACGGCGCGCTTTCCACCGGGCAGATCTCGGCGATAGTGGCCAATGTCTCGGCTGGCCACGCCGGGCTCTTCGCCGCCCAAGAAGCGAGCCTGGTGCCCGAGCTTGCCCCCTTATCGGTGAGGGACGCCGCCCTGGCCATGCGGGCCTGGCGGCTCAGGGCAGAGGCCCTGGACGACCGTCCCGAGGGTCCCGAGCGGCGCTCGGAGCTGCACATCTCCGAGACCATGGAGGGCAGGAGGGAGGTCTCGGGCCACTTCGGGGCCGAGGACGGGGCGCTGGTGGAGGAGGCCGTCCGGGCGGCCAGCACCCCGCCTTGGGCCGCCGGGGGCGGCCCGGAGCTCAGCGCGGCCGAGCGCCGGGCCGAGG
>JBOGGK010000603.1:0-11436 GCA_050744045.1 Acidimicrobiales bacterium
GCGCTACTCGGACTGTGGAGGCTGGTGCCGGAGGCCGTCCAGCACCATCGTCAGGAGCCGCTGCGCCCGGGGCTCGGTGAGGGTGGCGCTCATGCACATCGTCCCGAATAGCACCATCACATCGCCGGCGTCCACGTCCTTCCGGGCGCACCCCGACACCTGCGCTCGCTCGAGGACGCTGCCAAGGGCATTGACGATCCTCTCGCGTGAGGCGAGCTTGAGCTGCGGGTCCTTGGCGAAGGCCTCGTGTAGCTCGTTGAGCAGGGTCTTCTTGCCCAGCGAGTAGCGCACGTAAGCCCCCAGCCAGCCCGCCAGGCCAGCCCAAGGGTCGGTCTCGGTGAGCGCCTTCTCCGCCGCCACAAGCAGGACCTCGACGTCGCTGCGATAGAGCGCCTCGACGACGTCCACCCGCTTAGGGAAGTGCCGGTAGAGGGTGCCGACCCCCACGCCAGCCTGCTTGGCGATGGCCTCCATAGACGCCTCGCTCCCGTGTTCGGCGAAGACGACGCGGGCGGCCTCGACGAGCTTTTCCTGGTTGCGGCGGGCGTCGGCCCGCAGCGGCCGCTCGGCCACCTTCGCAGCCACCGCCACCCGTTCACCGTCGTGACTCTTTCCTGTGGCTCCCAGCTGCTCGTTCTCCATCTTTCGCCCTCCCGGCGAAAAAACCTTGCCAAAGCGGAAGCAGCCTCCGTATACTAACCGGAGGAAGCTTCCACTTCGATCATCATACCAGTGGAAAGGCAAGAACATGGAGCAAGCAACACTTCGCCGGGCGGGCGTCCGAGCCATCCCCGAGCCTTCGGTCCCCGGGCCTTCGGTGGCCCGCCCACCGGCCGCCGGGCGGAGCGGGGCGGGGCCGGTCAATAGGCAATCCGTGTTCCTCTTTGTCGTCCTGGCCGCCCAGCTCATGGTGGTGCTGGACGCGACCATAGTGAACGTCGCCCTGCCCCATATCCGCTCCGGCCTCGGGTTTTCAGCGGCCGGGCTCTCCTGGGTCCTGAACGCCTATGTCCTTACCTTCGGCGGCCTCATGTTGCTCGGCGCCCGTTCGGGCGACCTGCTCGGCCGGCGCCGGACGTTCCTGTTGGGTGTCGCCGTGTTCTCGGTCGGCTCCCTGCTCGGGGGCTTCGCCGGCTCCCCGGCCGAGTTGCTCGCCGCCCGAGCCTTCCAGGGCATCGGGGCTGCCTTCGCCGCCCCGTCGTCGCTGGGCCTGCTGACCGCCGTCTTCCCCGAGGGCCAACAGCGGGTGAGGGCGATAGCACTGTTCACCACCGTGTCGGCGGCCGGTGGCGCTGTTGGCCTGGTCTCGGGCGGACTGCTCGTCGAGTGGCTCTCCTGGCGCTGGGTCATGTTCGTCAACGTGCCCGTCGGTATCGTCGTACTGGCGCTCGGCAGTCGCGTCATTGCCGAAACGCCGCGCCGCTCAGGGCAATTCGACATCCTCGGCGCCGTGATGTCCACGGCGGCGATAGCCGGCCTGGTCCTTGGCCTGGTCGAGGCGGGCTCGGTCGGGTGGTCGAAGCCGCTGACCGTGGCCCCTCTGGTCGCAGGCGTGCTGCTGCTCGCCACCTTCGTGCGCAACGAGCGTCGGGCCGCAGAGCCCATCCTACCTATGCGCCTCCTTACCAACTTGACCCGCACCTCGGCAAACGTCGCCCGGGGCCTCGTCTACGCCGGGACCTACGGCGTCTTCTTCTTCCTGTCGCAGTTCCTCCAGAATGTCCAGGGCTACTCGCCGTTGCGTAGCGGGCTGACGTTCCTACCCGTCCCAGTATTGGTGTTCCTGGCGTCCCAATTCGGTAGCCGATTGCTCGGCCGGGGGGTCAGGCCCAAGTCGCTGATGTTGGCGGGCACGCTGGTCGCTCTCGTCAGCCTGCTCCTCACCGCCGACCTTTCTGCCAGTTCCTCGTTGACCACCATCCTCGTGGACTTGGCCCTCTTCGGCGTCGGCATGGGCCTGTCGCTGGTGAGCCTGACCGCGGCCTCGTTGGCCGGGGTAGAGCCCAGGGACGCCGGCGCCGCCTCGGGCGTCGTCAACGTCGTCCAACAGCTCGGTGCCGCCCTCGGCCTCGCCATCTTGGTGACGGTGTTCAGCGGTGCGACGCACACCGCCGGCCGGGGCACCGCCAGCGCCGTCCCGGTCGTCGTGCACGGGCTCCACGAAGCCTTCTTCACCGGCTCCCTGTTCGCTCTGGCCG
This sequence comes from Acidimicrobiales bacterium, assembly GCA_050744045.1. Taxonomy (GTDB): domain Bacteria; phylum Actinomycetota; class Acidimicrobiia; order Acidimicrobiales; family Palsa-688; genus JBOGGK01. Next base: position 2,199 of record JBOGGK010000603.1, read on the forward strand.
CCCTTGCCCTCGTGGCCCTGGGGGTCCGGGTGCGCCGCCCCGAGGCGCCTGCGCAACGTGCGGTTGCCAGCCATCGGCCTCTCTCGCTCGCCGAAGACAACGTCGAGGTGGACGACGAGGAGCTGAGCTCGCTGGCCGACTACGAGAGCCTGGTGGGGACCCGCTGAGGCTGTCGCGCCGTGCGGCGGTTCAGGCACCGGGGGGCCAGCTCATCCCAGCCGAGTCCTACGACCAGGAGGGCGGCTGTTCCGCCGGGGGTGCCTCAACGCCATGGCCTGCCGGCTCCGAGCCCCGCAAGGCGCGCCTACCCTGCGAAGTATGCAACACAACGAGCACCTCGAAGAGCGCTCTGGGCCGGCGGAAGGGGCAGCCGAATGGGACGCGAGGTACAGCGAGGGGGAAGGGCCGATGTGGAGCGGTCAGCCGAACGGGCGGGTCGTCGCCGAGGTTTCCGGCCTCAGCCCCGGCCGGGCACTTGACGTCGGTTGCGGCGAAGGCGCGGACGCGATCTGGCTCGCCGGGCGGGGCTGGGCCGTCACCGCGATCGACATCTCCGAGGTCGCGCTCGGCCGGGCGCGTGAAGCCGCCGAGCGGGCTGGCGCCACGGTCCACTGGCTGGCCGGGGACGTCCTGGGGACACCGCTCCCGGCCCGCTCGTTCGACCTCGTGTCGTTGCAGTACCCGTCGCTGCCCAAGGCCGCCGGCGAGCCGGCTGTGCGGAGGTTGCTCGCCACGGTGCGCCCTGGCGGGTTGGTGCTCGCCGTCTACCACGACCTCGACGATGAGCACCGCGAGCACATGAAGTCACGGGGCGTCGACCCTGCGGACTACGTCGGTGCCGACGACCTCGCCCTGCTGCTTGGGGACGACTTCACAGTCGAGTTGCACACCGTTGAGCCACGCATCGACCCACCGCCAGGCACACCGCATATCGCCGATGTCATCCTGCGCGCCCGGCGCTACTGACTGCGCCTACGTGAAGCTTCCGCGCAGGGCGGTCGGGGATGAAGGCTTCAGGGCCCCATAGCCGCGCAGCCAAAGTACCCGGCACCGCGATGTCGATTTGCCCAGCAGCCGGACAGGCCGGCGGGCCGTCGCCTGGGCCACGGTGGACGGGAGCCAGGCAAAGCTGGCCACCGCCAATGCGGCCAGGCCATGCAGGCGAGCACCCTTCGCGGACCATGGTCCAACGCCATACCAAGGACGACGCCATCAGCTCCTGCCAGGTTCCGAAAAAGTCACGCCTAGCGACCGGCCCGCTCAATCAGACTGGATCTGTAACGACCTGGTAACGGCTTTGTAACAGTGCCCCAACAACGCCGCCGACAGCTCGGCCGTCGGCCACAATAAACTCGAGCTGCCGTGTTCCGGCCGCTGGCCTGCTTGACATCGGCCCCTTCGGAAGCCAGGCTTGGCAGCCAAGGTGATCGCCGCCGATCAGACGGCGGCGACCCAAGCAGTGGTCCCGCCCAAGCGGTGACCGAGCCCCGGCGGTGACTGCGCCACCCAAGCGGTGGCCCCCATCGACGAGGGCGCCCCGCCCGCACAGGACTTCAACGGTATGCCGCTGTCGCACGATATCCCGAAGCCTCTCGGGGAGAGGCAAATAGTCCCGCCCAAGCAAGGTGCCCGCCGGTGAAGGGTGACCCCGAGGTGGTCGGTCGCGAGGCAAAGCTGGCCGGGCGAGAGACCGAACTGGACCAGCTCAGCAAATGGCTGGACGGGGGGGAAGCCGCGGTGTCGACCGTGATCGGCGACGCCGGGATCGGCAAGACGGCTTTGTGGCGAGCTTTGGTCGAACGGGCCCGCGCCGCGGGGTGGAGGGTACTGGTCGCTGCCCCTGCCGAGGCGGAAGGCCAGTTGCCGTTCGCCGCCCTGGCCGACCTGCTGAGCGGGGACTTGGAGGAGGCACTGGCCGGAGTGCCAGCACCGATGCGACGGGCACTGGAAGTGGCTCTCCTGCTCCGGGAGCCCGCCGGTGCACCGCCAGAGCCCCGTGCGGTGGCGACCGCTGGTTTGGCTGCCTTGCGGAGCCTCGCCGGTGACCAGCCAGTGCTGGTGGCCGTAGACGACGTGCAGTGGTTGGACGCGGCGTCGGGTGCAGTGCTCGGCTTCGCCCTCCGCCGTGTCGACCCAGGACGCGTCCGCTCCGTCTTGACCTGGCGCTGCGGCCAGACCTGGCCGGACTGGTTGGACCGCGACTCGTCCCGCACGGCCCGCCTGGAGCTCGGCGGGCTCAGCATGGGGGCGGTCCACCGGATGGTCGTGGACCGCCTGGACCGGCCCCTCCCCCGAGCCACCTTGAGGCGGGTGTACGAGCAGGCCGCCGGCAACCCGCTCTACACGCTCGAGCTGGCCCGGGCGCTGCCCGACCAGAGGTGGCTCGTCGAGAGCCCGGAAGCGTTCACGCCCCCGCCGGACCTGGCCAGCCTGGTCGGGGCCCGCCTCGCCCGGCTCCCCCTGGCGAGCCAGCACACCTTGGTCCACTTGGCCGCCCTCGGCCGCCCCACCGCCGACCTACTGCGCCGGGCCTGCCCCGGGGAGGCCGACGCCGGCGTGGCAGCGGCCATGGAGGCCGGGCTGGTCCAAGCTGACGGGGCACGGCTGAGCTTCACCCACCCTCTGTTCGCCTCGGTCTGTTACCGCAGCGCCCCGCCCGGGACCAGGCTAGAGGCCCATCTCCGGTTGGCCGGCGTCGTGGACGACCCCGAAAAGCGTGCTTACCACCTGGCCCTTGGCGCCACGGGACCGGACCTCGAGGTGGCCGCCGCCCTCGACGCCGGGGCCCGTGAAGCCCGAGCCCGGGGGGCGCCGCAGGCAGCCGCCGAACTGGCCGAGCTGGCCCGGCAGCGCACTCCGCCAGCAGAGACAGAGCAGTTGTGCCAGCGCACTACGACGTTGGCCCGTTACCTGCAAGAGGGGGGCGACGCCTCCCTGGCCCGCCACGTCTTGGAAGAGCTGATCGAGGCCCTGCCGCCTGGACCACGGCGGGCCCGGGTGCTAGCGGTGCTGGCCGAGATCCTGTACGAAAGCGCTGGGCCGGCCGCGGCCAGCTCAGCCGCCCACCAGGCTGTCCAAGAAGCGGGCCAGGATCTCCGTGCCCGAGCCGAAGCCTACGTGGCCCTGGCCGGGCGCTCCGACCTCACCTCCGAAGACCGTCCCCGCTACGCCCAGCTGGCGCTCGAGGCCGCCGAAGCAGGTCCCGACATCCCACCGGGGCTCTTGTCCACGGCGCTGCGAGAAGTTGCGCTCGCTCAGTACCACTCCGGAGAAGGCATGCCCGAACCGCTGATCCGCCGGGCCGCCTCCTTAGAAGAAACGCTGGACGCTCGCCCGCCAGTAGCTTGGCGCGCCACCACGATCCTCGGTGAGTGCTCTAAGTACCTGGACCGGTTCACCGACGCTGAGCGCATCCTGTCGGAGAGCCAGGTGGTGGCGGAGACCGAGGGCGATGCCGGGTCCCTCGCGGAAATCTTGGGCCACCGCGCCGAACTGGCGCTGTGGCTGGGCCGCTGGGAGGAGGCGGCGCGCCTGGCGGCGCAGTCGGTGGAGACAGCAGTTGCCACCGAGCAGGCGCCACGGCTCTGCTATGCCCTCTACTTCCAATCCCTAGTGCGAGCTCACCGGGGCGAGGTCGACCTGGCGCGGGCGGACGCCCAGGCGGCGCTGACGGCCGCCCGGGACGCCTCCAACGCCTCGGCGGAATGGATGGCCCACTCCTCGCTTGGCTTCCTCGCCCTCTCCACCGGCGATATGGCCGTCGCCCTCCACCACTTGGCCACTGTCGACCGGGCCGCATGGGCCGGCGTCGTCAGCGAACCTCGCCAGTGGCGCTACCTGGGGGACTACGTCGAGGCCCTCGTAGCCAGCGACCGGGTGGAAGAGGCCGCCCACCGCGTGAGCCGCCTCCAGCGGTGGGCGGATGGGGCCGGCACGGCGTGGCCCGCCGTCTTGGCTTCCCGATCGGCCGCCCTGGTAAGCGAGGCGGCGAGGGACCGGACCATGGGATTGACCTGCTTGGAGGCCGCCCTCGACGACCACGCCCGGCTGCCGATCCCCTTCGAGCGGGGCCGGACGCTCCTCCTGCTCGGGAAGATGCGGCGCCGGGCCGGGGACAAACGGCTGGCGAGGGAGAGACTGGAAGAAGCCTTGGCGATCTTCGAGGATCTCGGAGCCACGCTGTGGGTGCGCCAGAGCCGGGGCGAGCTGGGGCGCATCAGCGGCAGGGCGGCGGGGGGAGGGCGGCTTACCGAGAGCGAACGCCAAGTGGCCGGGCTTGTGGCCGAGGGCCGCTCCAACAAGGAGGTGGCGGCGGCGCTGTCGGTGACGGTCCGCACCGTCGAGGCCCACCTCACCCGCATCTATGGGAAGTTGGGGGCCCGTTCCCGCACCGAACTGGCCCGCCGGCTCGGCTGAGACCACCTCCGGCCCTCCCTGAGCCCGTCGCCGGGCCCGATGGCGCCGCTTCACGACCGGCAGCGCGCTCGCGCCAGCCGGCCAAAGTGTGTGGTTCTCCACACTATCGGGCCGGGGGGCAACGCCTTTATGGTGACCACGCAAGGCAAATATGGAAGGAGGGGAAAGTGCCCCTGGCTCACCCGCCAACCGGGCCCAGGTAGGTTGCGTGCCGGCTTACTTAATGGAGTTCTTCGTCGCGCTCCACAGCTCCAGGCCCGATGGCCCCCAGGCTGCTGGGCCTGAACTGCTGGCCCGGGCCGGCCAAGCCGCCGAGGCGCTCGAGGCCGAAGGAACCGTCGTCAGGCTGCTCTACGCCTTGGAGGTGCCGGAGGAGGAGCTTTGCCTTTGCTTCTTCGAGGCCCCTTCACCAGGCGCCGTCGCCGAGGTGGCACGAAGGGCTGGGTTTCCCCCCGATTGCCGGCCGGAGCCCGTGACCTTCGTCGGGACCGAGACGTCCCGGCGCCAACCCCAACTACCAACAAAAAAAGCAAAAGCAAAACACAAGGACCAACACCGACACCGCAACCGCGGAGAAAGAGGATGACCATGTACTGGAGCTCAACAAACCGAGGGCGCAAGGCCGCCACCCTCACGGCCGCGGCGACGGCTGTCGCCGGCCTTGTCGCTGGAGGGGCACCGGCGGCGGCCGCCTCCGCCGCCTTCCGGCCGGCAGCCGCGGCGCTGCCTCGCCTCGTCATCAACATGAACGGAGACAAAAGCATCGCCGTCGCTGGGACGGCGCCGTCGGGGGCCACCGAACTGGCCTTGCACAACGCGGGCAACGGCCTAGCAGAGCCAGCCATCGTCCACCTGCGCCCCGGCGTGACGCCCCAGGCCGTCTCGGCCTACTTGAAGTCACCCGCCGCCGGCGACCCCAACACTGTTGCCGAACAGATCGGCACGATCGTCGCCGACGCTGGCGCCCCGCCTCCGGGGACGACCGTCATCCAGGTCAACCTGCCAGCGGGGAACTACGTAGCTGTCAACACCTCCCAGAACGGGCCGTCTTCGAAGTGGCCGCTCGCCCCGTTCACCGTCAGCCCTTCGGCCCACCCTGCCGCCCTGCCCAAGCCGGACGCCGTCGTACGGGAGATTGACTTCGCGTTCCAGGGCCCGTCGACCCTGCGCCACGGAGAGCTCGTCCGCTTCGAAAACCAAGGCTACGAAGTGCACATGGCTCTCGCCCTGGGGATCCCCAAGGGCGTCAGCGCCCAGCACGTGGTCCAACTCGTCGAGCAGGGCAAGGACAACCAGCTCCCCCGGTCGCTCAGCTTCGCCGAGCTACAGGGCCCGGTGGCTCACGACGCGGCTCAGCAAGAGCGCCTTGCGCTCCGCCCCGGCACCTACGTACTGGTCTGCTTCATGGACACCCAGGACGGCCGGGAGCACACCCAGTTGGGAATGGAGCGAGTCATCCATGTCCTCTAGCCCCCGCCCCGGGGCGGTGGCCGCCCCCGAGGGGCGAGGGGCCGTGGTGGGGGGAGGCTCCGCCCCCCTCGCCGCGGCCCCTCGGGCCACCGCGGACCAAGCGGCGGTCCCCCCGGCCCCTGCCCACGTCCTCAGTTCCCGGTGGCGCTACCAGGCCGGCGCAGCTTTGGCCGTGATCGCGGGTGTGCGCGCCGCGCTCGCCCCCGAGCACCTCCACGAGGCCCCGTACGTAGGAGCCCTGTTCATCGCCTTGACCGCGGGCTGTGTACTGCTTGGCGCCACCCTGGCGGTCGCCGACCGGCCAGCGGTCTGGGCGGCGGCCGGCCTGGTGATGCTGGCCGCGGCTAGCGCCTACGTACTGTCGCGTTCTGTCGGGCTGCCCGAGATCGGCGACGATACCGGCAACTGGTTGGGGCCGCTCGGCGTCGTCTCCCTGGCCGCCGAGGCGGTGACGCTGACGCTCGCAGCACTGGCGCTGGGCCGGCGCCGGCTCGAAGCCCTTTTAAAGTGGGGCATCCGGCAATTCCGGGACTACCAGGCGCTACCCACGCAGATCCCGGAACAACCTTTATAGTTAAGCGGCGGTTGCGCCTGCACCTGGTGAGCCAGTGGCACCGGCGCTACCAGCAGCCGGGTGCCCGGGGAGCCGCGCGTGTTGGCGGTGGCGCGGGGGCCCCGGCCCTCGCGCGCGAGCCCCGTACGCGCTGGGTCGCGCACGGCACCCCGGATGAGCCCCGTTCCTCGCGCTCGGCCCGCACGTGCACAGGCTCTCCGGCCGCGCTACGCCAAACTGGGCTCGCACACGGCACCCTTCCCGTGTTGCCGGTCGATCCCGGCAGCCTGGTGCAAAGATGCGCGAAAACCCCTCTCTCCGGGCCGGGGTTTCCGCGCTCTTACGCGCGTCGCGGCTGGAGTATTCTGCCGTTGTTGACGCTATGCGCGCGTACGTTTACAAAAGCTCCGGCCCGTAGGGCCCAAAACGTAGCTAAGTGGTCAAAAACCCCTGCCCTACTCGGGTAGTTTTCTGCACTTGTCTACAGCGCTGCGAGAACAGAGGTAGAGCCGCGGTCCAGCGTCGGCCCCGAACCCCGAGCTGGGCTCGGGTGCGGGGTCATGAACCGTAGCCAGACGCGGCTCGCTCGACGTCGCGGATGCGCCTCACGAGCACCTCGAGCAATGCCCATGCCACGTCGGGGTGCTCCTTCAAGAACGGGCGGAAGTCCCACTGGGTGAAGACCAGGCAGCGCAATTTGGAAACAGCCATGACGTCGGCCGAACGTGGAGAACGGTCGATGATCGACATTTCTCCGAAATAGTCGCCCGGGCCGAGCCGTCGTCGGGCCTGGCCACTTACGGTCACATCCGCTTCGCCCTCCAGCACCACGAAAAAGGTCACACCCATCTCGTCCTGAGACGTGATATGGGATCCCGGCTCGAAGCTCATGTCGTGGGCTGCCTTTGCCAGGGACCGGATATCCCGCTTCGAGACGGAGGCGAAAAGTGGGACCCTGCTCAATACCTCGGTTCCATCGGTCATAGCCGCGAGCGTAGTTGCGTCATCGCCGCGAGCGTAGTTGTTGGCCCTTTCCCCGCACCGAACGCCGGCTGGCGCGCCTACGTCGCTCCCGACGCCATCACGAGGATGCAAAAGGGGTGGCCGGCGGGGTCGGCGTAGACGCGCAGCGGCTCTTCCTCGTCCCCTGAGCGGTCCAAAACGAGCCGCGCCCCGAGGGCGAGGGCACGCTCGTGTTGGGCGTCGAGGTCACGCACGGTCCCCACCGTGAGGTCCAAGTGGAGTTGCTGAGGGACCCTTTCGTTGTCCGGCCAGGTAGAGGCGGGTAGGGTCGCGACCTTTTGAAAGGCCATCTGCCTGGCCCCAGCGGGGTCACGGAGCGCCAACCAGTCGTCGCCCCGGGGGTCAGCCTCGCCCGGGCCGGGGGCCTCGTCCCCGGGCCGGTAATCGAACCCGAGCAATTGGCGGTAAAACTCGGCCAGGGAACGGATATCGGTGCCGTCCAGGACGACCTGCAGCAACTTGGGACAGGCCGGAGGCACACGCTGGACGCTAGCGGCTGCCCACAGGGGATGACATCGGACCGCATGAGACGGACCAGTGATGCTCGCCCAGGCGTGACCCATCAGGCGCCAGGGCCGCCGCCCCGGCGCTCGGTGCCGTGGTGGGGCCGGGCGCAGGCGGCTACCGCTCCCGGTGACAACGGGCCCACGCGGGGAGACGCGGATTGCCGTCATGGCGCCCGGCCCGGCCATGGTGGTGAGGCGAGGCCAGGAGCAGGCGCCCCGGGAAAGCCCTGGCGGCCGGATTAGGGTGTTCTCGGTGCAATACGAGATACCCCGTGCGCTTTGGCCAAAAAAAGGCGGCCAAGCGCAGTGGGAGGCCTTTTTTGCCGCGGGGAGGACCGCCGCCCCCAGGACCGTCGGGGGACCTGCCCCCACCGCTGCCCCCAGGACCGCCAGGGGGCGGTGGCGATGACGCCCGTGGCCGGCAAAGCAACCTTGGCCCGCCTCGTGCAGGAGGCGTGCTACCTCCAAGGCCATTTCGTGCTGCGCTCGGGCCAGACCGCCGACTTCTATTTCGATAAGTACCTGTTCGAGTCCGACCCCCGGCTGCTCCGGGCTATCGCCGAGCTGGCTGCCCCCATGGTGCCCGAGGGCACCGAGGTACTGGCCGGGCTCGAGCTGGGCGGGGTACCCATTTCGACTGCCCTGTCCCTGCTGACCGGCCTGCCCCAGGTCCTGGTCCGCAAGCAGGCCAAAGCCCACGGGACGGCGAAGCTGGCGGAGGGCCCGGACGTCGCCGGCCGCCGGCTCACCATCGTGGAGGATGTGGTCACCACGGGCGGCCAAGTGGTGATGTCGGCCGAACAGCTGCGGGCGCGGGGGGCAATCGTCGGCCCCGTGCTGTGCGTCATCGACCGCCGGCCCCCCGGCGGGCCTGGCACCGGCACCGACGTGTTGTCGCCGGCCGGCCTCTCGCTGAGCTCGCTTTTCAACCTGGAGGATCTCCTCGGCGCTCCGAGCGACCGGGCCCGCTGAGCGCACACAAGCGCGCCCCGACCGGTAAGGTCGACCCACTCAGCCCATTTAGGAGGACCAGATGCTCCGTGCAAGGACACTCTTGGCCGTTACTGCGGTCGCCCTGGTCGGGGCCGGTTGTGGCTCGGCAGCAACCCGGTCGTCGGCCCCCAAGCCGGTCACGGCGCACTCCAGCAGCGCGCTCCCCACGATCAAGATCGGGTCGGAGAACTTCACCGAAGAGATCATCCTGGGCGACCTCTACAACGACGTCTTGCAGCACGCCGGTTTCAAGACCAACCTTCGCTCTGACCTCGGG